>JBEKVL010000847.1:0-3058 GCA_049514055.1 Tepidisphaeraceae bacterium
GGCTCCTTGCCTGCAAAAAGGCCGGCCAGGGCTGGCGAGCGCGGCTGCGGCGGCCTGCTGGGATCGCGGAAGGCCACGACCTTGCTCGGCAGAAAACGCCGCCGCAGGTCAAGGAGCGATTCGGCCATCGCCCGGCGGTCGTCGCCGGCAAGAATCACGATTTCCACCGTGGGGCCCAAGAACAGATCCAGGCCCAGGAGCATTTGCCCGGCCGCGCTGGGCGACTCGTGGATCAGGCGGGTTGCCGACTGCAGGGCCGCCTCGGCCGCTGCCAGGTAATCGGTCCGCCCGCAGAGCTTGCCCAAGCGTAGAAGGGCCAACGTGGCCAATCCGCCGCCGCTGGGCAGCGAGGAGTCGATCATCGCCTGCTTGCGTACGATCAGGGCGGGGTGGTCGGCGGCGGCCGTGAAGAACCCGCCGGCCGTGTCGGCGAACAGCCGCAGCAGCTCGTCCGCCAGCCGTACCGCCTCGTCGATCCATCGCTCCTCGAAGCGGGCTTCGTACAGAGTGACCAGGCCGTTGGCCAGGGTCGCATAATCGTCCAACAGGCCCTCGACTGCCGCCCGCCCGCTCCGCCACGCATGGAGCAGGCGGCCGTCGCCGCGCCGCAGACGCATCAACAGGAAATCGGCGGCCGCGGCCGCGGCGTCGAGGTAACGCGGTTCGCCGAGCGCTCCGCCGGCCAGGGCCAAGGCCTCGATCAAAAGACCGTTCCAATCGGCCAGCACCTTGTCGTCGCGTCCCGGCCGGATGCGGCGGTTGCGGGCTTCCAGAAGCGCGTGCCGGTCGTCGGCCAATTCGCCTTCCAAGTCGCTGATTCGGCAGCCGAGAATCGAGGCGCATTGGTCGAGCGTCTTGGCGCGATGGAGGATGTTGCGGCCCTCGAAGTTGCCCGCGTCGGTCACGTCGTAGACGTAGCAGAACCGGCGGGCCTGCTCGGGCCCGAGCACCTGGCGAACTTCGTCGGGCGTCCAGAGGTAGAACACGCCCTCGTGCCCTTCGCTGTCGGCGTCTTCGGAGCTATAGAACGCGCCCGCGGGGTCGGTCATGTCGCGGAGCAGGTAGTCGAGCGTTTCCCTGGCAACCCGGGCGTAGTCGGGATTGCCGGTGGCCTGCCAGGCCTCGACATAGCAGGCGGCCAGCAGGGCGTTGTCGTAGAGCATTTTCTCGAAGTGCGGGGCCAGCCAGCGGGCGTCGGTGCTGTAGCGATGGAACCCGCCGCCGAGCTGATCGTAGATCCCGCCCGCGGCCATCGCGTCGAGCGTCTGGGTGACGATCGAAAGCATCGACTCGCTGCCCGTGCGACGCCAGCGCCGCAACAACAGCCGCAGGGCCACCGGCTGGGGGAACTTGGGGGCCGAGCCGAATCCGCCGTGGAGGGAATCGAATGCCTTGGCCAGCAGCGATTCGGCCCCTTCCAGCAGCCGGCCGTCCAGGGCGGGTCCCTCCTCGGCCGGCGCGACGCTCGACTCGCCGAGCAACTCGGTAATCGTCCTGGCCTGCTCGATGGCCTGGGGACGGCGGCGTTGCCATGCGTCGGCAACCGCCCGCAGCACGTCGGCAAAGCCCGGCATTCCGCCGCGGGGACGCACCGGCCAGTAGGTGCCGCCAAAAAAGGGCTCCAGGTCGGGCGTGAGGAAGACCGACAACGGCCAGCCGCCCTGCCCGTTCATCATCTGCACCGCCTCCATGTAGATCTGGTCGACCTCGGGGCGTTCTTCGCGATCCACCTTGACCGCGATAAAGTGCTCGTTCAGCAACCCGGCGATGTCAGGGTTCTCGAAGCTCTCGTGGGCCATCACGTGGCACCAATGGCACGACGAGTAGCCGATCGACAGGAAGATGGGCTTCTGCTGCCTGCGAGCTTCCTCCCATGCCTCGGCTCCCCAAGGATACCATTGGACAGGGTTCTCGGCATGTTGGAGCAGATAAGGACTGGTTTCGCGGCTGAGGCGATTGGACATCGAACGATCCCCGAAGTGAGACGGCCGAGGCGGCCCGGCGGGCCTTGTGCAATTGTAGGCCGGAGCCGTCGTGCGGGGACGAAAACGTTCTAGCGATACACGTCCTTCCGGTGGCCCACCTTCACCACCCAAACCGTCAACTCGTCGTCCTGGATCGAGTAGACGATCCGGTACCTGCCCTGGCGGATGCGGTACCGATCCTGCCCCGAGAGTTTTTCACAGCCGTGGGGACGCGGTTCGACGGCAAGCGAGGCAATTCGGTCGAGGATTTTCTTGCGGTCATGCTTCGGAATCGGCTCAAAATCCTTCTCGACCGACTCTCGAAAGAAAACGCTATATGCGGCCATCGGCTTTCAGCCGTTTGAGCATTTCCTGAAAACCGACCAGCGGCTCACCGGCCCGTTGGTCGAAGGCCGCCAGGTCTTGGGCATCTTCCCCGAGCGACTCGCGTACGGCCGCATTGACCAGGTCGGATAGGGACCGCGATGTCTCCACGGACTTGAGCCGAAGCGCCTTGTGCAGCAGCGGATCGAGATAAACGGTCGATCTTTTCGACGGACTTGCCATAAAACGCGTCTCCCTGAACCCTACGACATTATAGCGTTATAACGTTATAACGTCAAGGTTACAGAGACGGCGGCACCCTCCACCCCCCGAAGATGCGCGACACCTTGGCCGGAGCCTACTGAAAGCTCTGCTCGGGGCCGGGAAAGACACCCTGGCGGACGTCGTCGCGATACCGCGAAACCGCGTCGGCGATCGTCCGGCCCAACTCGGCGTAGGCCTTGACGTGACGAGGCAGCCGCCCGGCCGAAAGCCCCAAGAGATCGTTAATCACCAGCACCTGCCCGTCGCAGCGCGGCCCTGCGCCGATGCCGATGGTGGGAATGGCCAGCGTGGCGGTAATCTCGCCGGCAATTTCAGCGGAGATGCATTCGAGCACCAGGGCGAACGCCCCAGATTGTTCCGCGGCCTTGGCATCGGCCAGCAGCCCTGCGCGGTCCCGCTGGACCGCGTAGCCGCCCAACTGGTGAACGTATTGCGGCCGCAGTCCGCAATGGGCCATCACCGGAATCCCCGCCTTGACCAGGCCG
>JBEKVL010000848.1:0-3042 GCA_049514055.1 Tepidisphaeraceae bacterium
TTGACCTTGGTGGCGGCGCCGGTGATTTCCTGGAGGCTCTTGGCCACCTCGCTGGTGATGGCCACGCCGTTCTTGGCGTTCTGCACGGATTCCTCGATCATGCTGGCGGTGTTCTTGGCGGCCTCGGCCGACCGCATGGCCAGGTTGCGGACTTCCTCGGCAACCACAGCGAAGCCCTTGCCGGCTTCACCGGCGCGGGCGGCTTCGACGGCGGCATTGAGTGCCAGCAGATTGGTCTGGAAGGCGATCTCGTCGATCACCTTGATGATCTTGGCGGTGGCGGCGGCGCTCTTCTGGATCTCGTTGATGGCGGAGGACATCTTGTCCATGGCCTGGTTGCCCTGGTCGGCGGCTGTCTTGGCCTCGCCGGAGAGGCCGGCGGCCTGCTGGGCGCTGTCGGCGTTCTTCTTGGTCATGCTGGACATCTCTTCGAGCGACGAGCTGGTTTCCTCAAGCGACGCCGCTTGTTCGCTGGCGCCCTGGGCGAGGGACTGGCTGGAGGCGGAGACCTGTCCGGCGGCGGAGGCGGTCTGGTCGGCGCCGGCAGCCAGGGTGTCGGCGATGCGGCGGACGGGACCGGTGATCGAGCGGGTGATGAAGAAGGCGAGCATCGATCCGACGATCAAGGCTCCACCAAGCCCGATGAGCATGACCATTGAAGCGGTGGACAGTGAGGACGCGGTGCCGTCGGCGATCTCATTTGTGTGGGTCAATCCGGCCTTGGACGTCTCCTGGGCGCCTTTCAGCACCTTGTCGCCGGCCGCGGCCCGCTTTTGTGAAAGGTCCTGGGCGGCCAGCCAGTTGGCCAGGAAGTCATTCATGGATTTCTTGTATTCGTTGGCTGCCTCGGCCGTCTTGTCGATACGTTCCAGATCTTCCTTGATGCGAGTGAGCTTGCGGAGCGTATCGAACTTGACCTTCATTTCATCGAAGTTCTTGTTGGCCTCGACGATCAACTTTGGTTCGCGCAGAGCCTGAGACTTGAAGCAGGCAATACGCGTGGCATTTCCGATGTCAACGATCTCATTGGCCAGCGTGATTTTCTCCAGTCGTTCCAGGAGTTTCGCGCCAGCGGAATCGCCGGAGGCCGTTGCGTGTTCGGCTTCACCGTGTGTTTCCTGGATGGCTGCCGCCAGCAATTCGCCCTGGCGCGGGTGTGACCCGAGCCAGGTGATCGTGCCTTCGGCGATGTCGTAGACGGCCCCGACGACCTTCACCTTTCCGGTCTTGACGCGTTCCTGGAGGGTGCTGCTATGCGTGAGTACCTGTTCAATCGAGTTCCAGACATTCTCGGTCACGCAAGCGTCGACCAGAGCATCGCCGGTCAGTGTGGCATGCGCGTGTTTCACGCTCGCGACTGCCGGTTGAATGTTCTTCACCAGGGCGGGAATGCTGCCGTGGAGTGCCGCGCCGGTGGCGGCGGCCGTGACGGCGCCGCATTTGGTGTGCCCGAGCACGATCAGCAACGGCGTATCCAGATGGCCGACGCCATACTCGATGGTGCCGAGTTCGTCGACGCTGCAGACGTTCCCCGCGACGCGGACGGGGAATACATCGCCGATCCCCTGGTCGAAGATGGCCTCGACTGGGACGCGCGAGTCCGAGCATCCCAGGATCGTGGCCTGCGGATGTTGTCCCTTGCTGCTTGTCTCCGCCCGCCTTGCCCCGTCGAGATTGAGATTTGTGGATGCTCCGTTCACGTAGCGCTTGTTGCCCTCCTGGAGTTGTTTCAAGGCCGCCTCGCCGGCCGCACAGGGAGCGGCCGCGACGGGCTGGGCCGGCGCCGCCACCGGCTTGGCGGCTTCGGGCTGGCCGTGCGTTGCGGGTTCAGCGCCGTGCCCGGCCGCGGGAGCCTTTCCGGACATCTCGTCTTTGAGCAAGCCGGTCTGGTGGTCAACGAATTCGGTGGCGTTCTTGACGAACGAGGCCGCCGCCTTATTCAGGCTGGCGCGGTCTTCGTCCATGGCCTTATTCTTGGAAACCGTGTCGGCCACGAGTTTGGTGTACTCGTCCACGCCGGCCTGTACATCGGCAACCGCCGATTTGAGTTTTGTCAGGTGTGGTGACTGTTCGGCCAGCGTGTTCGCGTCCTTTAAGTGCGTGCCGACGGCCTTGAGGTGTTCCCGCCCTTTTTCGAGATAATGTTCATCGTCGGAGAGGCCGTATCCGCGCATCTCATACATCGTCTCCAGCGAGCTGCGTTCGACGTTGTTGGCGACGGTGACTTCTGGAACGTACTCCTTGGCCAGCATGGTGGCCTCGCCGCCCGCCTCGCGCATGCGCCACACGGCCATGCCGCCGAGTAGAACCGCGATGAGAATCAACGAGCCAAAACCGGCGGCGATCTTCGTTCCCAGTTTCATGGTAACTCCTGTTTGGTGATACTGATGATTCGGTTGCATGGGGGCACTCGATAATGCGTATTTACACGCACTCCGCTTTATTTCGATCGTTGCGACCCGAGAAATGGACCCCCCGACGCCGCTCTTCTTTGGAGTGAAGGTGGCTCGACACCGCTTTTCCATCGGCATCGCAAATCGCGTTATGGCACGAAGGAATCTATGCAGCGGCAAATCGGCCCGTTCGTCGCCGTTTTGCTCCGATTCGAACGACCCACGCCAGTTCGACGCACATGGAAAAGCGGCGTCGAGCCGCACTCCAAAAAAGAGCGGCGGCCGACGAGGGGGGCTCGTCGGCCGACGCGGGGTGTTGGTGCTTTTTGGAAGAGCCGATCGGGAGATCGGCGTTCCCGGGTTACGCCGCCTTGTTGAAGGCGTGGAAGTCGCCCTTGCCGGCGTGGGCCGGCTCGTTATCGAAAGGGATCGCGTCGGAGCCCTTGGCTTTACCCGCGTGGGCCGCAGTGGCATGGTGCTTGGCGGGGTGGGCCGGAGAGGCCGGGCCACGGCCCGAGGCGCCATTCACCAGGGCGATCAACTCGCCGACCATGGCCTTCATCTGCTCGGCCTGGCTGGAGAGTTCCTCGCTGGCGGACGCAGATTCCTCGGCGTTGGCGGCGTTGGATTGCGTCACCTTGTCCATCTG
>JBEKVL010000849.1:0-3036 GCA_049514055.1 Tepidisphaeraceae bacterium
ATCCTCTACGCCGGGGCCGGCTTCCTGCTCGTTCGCCGCGAGGTGTATCAGACGCTGCAGGAGAAACTCAAACTGCCGGTGTGCAACGAGCGTTTCGGCCGGCCGATGGTGCCGTTCTTCCAGCCGATGGCGTGCGAGACCGACGCCGGGCATTGGTACCTGGCCGAGGACTACGCCTTTTGCGAGCGTGCCCGCCAGTGCAGCTTCAAGATCATGGCCGACACGACGGTTCGGCTGTGGCACTACGGGACGTATGGCTACGCATGGGAAGACGCCGGCGTAGACCGCCCGCGACATGCCACCTTCACCCTCAACTTCGGCGGCAAGCCGGGAAAATAGACGGGGAAAAACAGAGGAATAAGAGAGAAGCTCGCGCAGAAGCGCTGAATCATGGAGCATTACGGGCGTATTGTGCCCATTCCAACCTGGGACGATGGATGGCGATGAGGCGTTCTTCTCCGCGATGATGGCTACTCCATCGCGGCTCAAGTGGCATGGCGGTTGTACGCAGGCTTCCAGCCTGCGGCAGACTGGAAGCCTGCACCACAATTCCCGTCCCGATCGACTACAGCGACACCACGGCCACCCCGGCCACAGCCACAACCGTGGCAAACACCACATCCCAGCCAATTCGCAGCCGATACCTGACAGACATGATGGGAATCGTGACCAGCGGACTCGCGGCCGCCAGCGTGCTCACCAGCCCGGCATCGGCCAGGCTTAGCGCGCCGATGTAGCAGAGCATGCCCCCGAGTGGCCCGCACGCGATGCCACCCAGCAACCGGCCTCGCAGCGGCCCATCGCGCAAGTGGCGCAGAACCGTGCCCGACTGGCCGGTGAACAGGGGCCAGACCCACATGACGGCGGCCGCCAGACCGACGCGAATGATAGTGGCGACGATCGGATCGAGCGGTAACCCGGGGCTGGACTGGACTGCCCTACGCTGCAGGACCGAGCCCAATCCGGTGCAGAAGGCGGCCACCAGCCCGCAGCACAAACCCGCGACACTGAGGTGGGACGGCTCGCCCTTGCTGGCCGGGTCATCGCCTGTCGTGCCGCCGGTGTCCTCCCCGGCGGAATCCGTGACATCCGTGCCACGCCGAGACCCGCCCGTGGGTGTACTGGCGGCACTTCTCCGGCCACATGCGTCTCCGGCGATTTCGTCACCTGCGGCTACCGTCGTCTGGCGAAACGTCGCATACATGATCGCGGCGATGATCAGCGCGGCTCCGCCCAGCAGGCGGATCGAGAGCCGCTCGCCATTGACGAACCAGGCAAGGAGAATCGCAAAGACCGGAGCGAGCGTGGTCAGTTTGATGGCCCGCCGAGCCCCGGCGATGACCAGAGTTTCATAGAAGAACATGTCGCCAACGACCATCCCTCCCAGCGCGGAGGCCACGATCCAGAGCAGTTGTACCCTGGTGGGCAGGCCGACCGGGCCATGCAACAGCAGGTACACGGGAAACACGATTACGATAAGCACCAGCGTGGCGATGAGCAGGCGCAGGAGATTCGTGTGGTATGAGCCGATGCGGCGACCGACGCTGGCCATGAACACCGGCGAGATCCCCCAGAACACGGCCGTGGCGAGCGAGAGCACGATGCCGGCGTTGGAGTGGGCGAGGAGCATAGGGTTACGCGAGCGAGGGAGTGTAGCGGGCGGCGGGGGATAGTCCACGCCCGCTCCCACCAGGATTCTCCTGGACATCTATATGGGTTCAACGATATGGTAGTATGTATGAAGACGACCATAGATATTGCTGACCCGCTTCTGCGTGAGGCGCGGAGGCTGGCGGAACAGGACGGCACGAGTGTCAAGGCGGTGGTCGAGACCTCCCTGCGGTGCTTCATCGAGGAACGAAAGAGACAGGCCCGCGGCCCGTTCAAGCTCAAGGACAAGTCTTTCAGCGGGCGTGGCGTCCAGCCTGGCATCGAGGAAGGCGACTGGCGGCAGATTCAATCTTTGATCTACGAAGGGCGGGGCGCTTGATTGCCATCGACACCAACATTCTGGTCTACGCCCATCGCCATGACTCCCGCTGGCACGAACGTGCGCGGCGGTGTGTCACCCAACTCGCGGAAGGAACCCGGCCCTGGATGATCCCCTGGCCCTGCGTGCATGAGTTCCTCGCCATCACGACGCATCCACGGATCTACGATCCGCCAACGCCGCTGGAACTGGCGATGGAGCAGATGAGCCTCCTCTCCCAGTCCCCATCTCTCAGCCGCGGCGCCGAATCGGTTCTTTATTGGGACACGTTGCGAAGCACCATCGCCAAGGCCCGCGCCGTCGGCCCCATGATCCACGACGCCCGCATCGCGGCCATTTGCATCGAACATGGCGTCGAACTGCTCCTGACGGCCGACCACGACTTCTCCCGATTTACCGGCCTGAAGATCAGAAACCCGCTGGTGGATTGATCCTACCCGCGTTCCTCCGGCGGTTTATGCCGGACGAAACTACGGTACAGCAGCAGGTCGTAGACAATCTTGCAGCCGCCGGCGATGAAAAACGGGACCGCCAGCAATGACGCCTGTGCCAGCAGCCAGCCGGCCAGCAGCGGCGAAAGGGACACGCCGACCGAACGGGCGATGCCCGTGATGCCGGCGGCGGCGGAGCGCTCATCGGGATCGACGACGGCCACCGTGTACGACTGCCGCGTCGGCACGTCCATCTGGCTGATGCTGAAACGCAACAGCAGGAGGAACATCGCCAGCCAGACATCGGGCATAAGCGGCACGAGGATCAACAGGATGTTCGACGGCAGGTGTGTGAAGACCATCGTGTTGATCAGGCCAAAGCGTCTGGCAAGCGACGCGGCCCACAGGCTGGAGAAGCCGGCCAGAACATTGGCGATCATGAACAGGGTCCCGAGCGCGGCCGTGCCGAGGCCGAAACGCCGATTGAACCAGTAGACCACGATCGACTGGATGACGAAGCCGCCGCCGAACGCGTCGAGGGCGAACAGGCAGGACAGACGGGCGACCACGCCCCGGGATTTGTGCAGACCAAACGTGGACTTGCGCGGCGCAGTC
>JBEKVL010000850.1:0-3035 GCA_049514055.1 Tepidisphaeraceae bacterium
TCCACAGCGCAGGACACCGCGATTTTCTGCCGGATGCTGCTCAATGGCGGCCAACTGGACGGGCGTCAATATCTCAGCGACGCGGCGTTCAAGGAACTCACCAGGCGGCAGACGCCGGCGTCTGTGAAGGACAGCTACGGTTTTGGGCTTGCGGTTGGCCCGGATTGGTTTGGGCACGGCGGGGCATACGCGACGGCCATGGAAATCCGGCCCGCAAAGGGAATCGCCATCATCTGGATGGTGCAGCACGCCGGTTTCCCTGGCGACGGCGCCAAGGCGCAGGATGTGTTCAAGCGCTGGGCACAGGAGCGATTTGGAAAGTAGGACAGCGAGAACCGGATTCATCGCCGCGGTTCTTCAGAGTCCAGACCACGCGTGTCGTCTTTGTCGCGGGTCATCCAGAGATGTCGATCAGGCCCCGTTCTTGTGCATACGTGCGTAGCAGACGGATCTCCTGCTCCTCTGGACAATGCATCAGTTCCGCAAACTCTCCGGCGCGATGGGCGGGCCGGTACTGACCCATCACGTTGATTGTGGTGCTGGGAGCAGCCCGGGCCACGGCGTCGATCACCGCACGTCCCCGTGCGAGTTCGCCCGGCATCACCAAGTGCCGCACCAGCACGCCGTGGGTCGCCACGCCGCGTTTGTCCAGCTGGAGTGGCCCGACCTGTCGGTACATCTCAGCCAGGGCAGCCTCGGCGATTGCCGGGTAATCGGGAGCCCCCGAGTATTTCAGGCCAGCGGCGGCGTCGGCATACTTGAAGTCCGGCATGTAGATCTCGATCAGGCCGTCCAGCAGTGACAGCACCTTCACCGATTCATACCCGCCGCAGTTGTACACCACGGGCACGGTCAGGCCCCGGGACCGCGCCAGCAGGATGGCTTCGGCAGCGGCGTGCGTCACGTGCGTTGGCGTCACCAGATTCACGTTCTCGCAACCCTGCTGCTGGAGCGAAAGCATGAGATCGGCCAGTTCGCCCGGGCTCGTCTCCCGGCCGCAGATCGCCTGGCTGATGTCGTGATTCTGGCAGAAGACGCAAGCCATGTTACAGCCGGAGAAGAAGACCGTGCCGCTGCCGCCCCGGCCGACCAGCACATCCTCTTCACCGAAGTGCGGTCCGTACGAGGCAATCCGGGCAAGCGCTCCGGTCTTGCACGAGCCGAACTCACCGGCCGTTCGGTCAACGCCGCATTGCCGGGGGCACAGGCGGCAGGCACGAATAAACTGCTGAAGTTGGTTGACATTGACGCCTATCTGGGGCATGGTCACATTGTAAGGTTTGCCATGATTTCACGATTGCCACAACCCAACCGGGATTCACTCGCATGCAGGCCGGCAACTATTTCACTCCCTGCGGCAACAACGGAGGCACGGCCAGATTCAGCCAGTTGGGCGTGATGGCCAGGAGCGCCAGGGGAACATCGCCCATCAGTCCCTGAAGCACGCCGCGGGTTTCGCCGCCTGGTTCGACCACGAAGGCAAGGTCCACGCGTTCGGGCAGGTCGATTTCCAGGCCGTCGGTCTTGAGGCTCTTCAGGCCGCTGGCGGCCAGCGCCGCCACCTTGCCATTGGCCGCAAACCGGATCGCGACCACGCCGACCGCATCGACCGCTACCGCATGTCCGCGCCACGTAAACGTTTCGCGGATTGGATCGCCCACGGGATTCTTCCCTCCCGCGATGCGCACATACGTCCCATCCGTCAGGACGCTGTGCCCGTCCGTCGGTGGTGCGGCATGCTGCACGGCTCCAGCCTGCCCCCAGCCCGACAGCCGCGCCGACCAGCCGGTGACGCGGGTCACGCCGGACTGGCCGAGGCACTGCGCCACCGCCTCGGTGCATGCGTGATCGTCGCCGCATCGGCGCACGCTTCCATCGAGGCGGGCCATCCCGTTCAGCGGACGAGCTTCGCTGTCGCGCGTCCAATCCCCGACCAGAAACACCACGCTCTTACCCCTGGCAGCCCGCTCGAAGAACGCCAGTTCGTCTTCGTCCCCGAATTCCGGCTGGTAGAGCACCACCGCACGGTAGCGCTGCGGTCCGAGGCAGACGTATCCCTCGTCGTCGATTCGCAACGCGGATATGCCCACCAGGCTCGAAGGAATCAGATCGGCCGGATACCCTTGCGCGCAGAGTGCCGAGGCAACTTCCAGGCCCACCCGGTTGTAAGATGGCCCGGCCCAGTTCATGGCGCAGGCGTGGCCGAACACGACCGCCACCGGACAGTCCAAGGGCGCGCGGGTAATGAAGTCGAGCATCCGCAATCGTGATATTCCGGTCATGAGGCCCTGGCGCATGAGGGCCAGATGAGACTCCCCGGTGGTCAGATCGGAACGGGGATAGAGCGGATGCACGTTGAGCCGCCCGCCACTCAGCGCGTCCGACCAGAGTTCGCGCGCGTAGTCGTCGGCTTTCGGCGAGTAATACTGGTTGTACCAGAGTGGATAGCCCCAGCGTTTGGCCATCGAAGTGCGACACGGATAGGGCGTGGTCTCGTCGGATTGTCCGATGTCACGCGTGGCCGCCCACCAGTCCAGCCCGTGCTTGCGGAACTCCTGCGCCCCCGGATACGGAATCCAGGTGGCGTGGGTCATCACAAATGACGCTGGGCCGAATGTCGCCTTGCCCGCACGGTAATAGTCATTCTCGATGGCCGCATTGCGATCGAGGCCGAGTCCGCGGTAGCGGTTGATGGCGGCCTGACGCGCCGACTCCTGCCCTTTGGCTGCGGCGAACATCAAGAGCGCATCGCGTACCAGTTCGCGTCCGCCCGAGCGTTCCGCGTAGATCCTGGCCATCGCCGCGGAGTACCAGTAGCGATCGTGTGCCGGGTTGCCCGAGTGGTCTGGCGGGAAGCCCCACTCATCCTTCATCACGCCGGCCAAGGGTAACCCGGCATACTGCCGGACGATTTCGCGCTGGAATTCGAGCAAGTGAGGGGCGAATACGTCGGGCGTCAGATAAGTGTGCGCGGCGATGACGCAGGCGCACCGCCCGACTTCGGAGGGGACCGTCACGGTCAACTTGCGGGGGCC
>JBEKVL010000851.1:0-3027 GCA_049514055.1 Tepidisphaeraceae bacterium
GCGAAGTATTGCGCGCGTCCGCCCGGCAAGGAAACGGAAAGGTTGCCGAAGACGGCGGTGGAGCCGTAAGCGGTGCCGGTGAGGAAGACATCCGATCCCGCCACAGAAATCAGCGGAAAATCGTCGTCGATCCCAGTTTGTCTTGCGGCGAACTGCCCGCCGACGCCGCGCAGCCAGAGCGGCTGACCGGTGGAGGCGTTGAGGGCGGCCAGCCCGTAGGCGCGATCGGTGAGGTTGGAAAGAGAGCCGAGGCTGAGGTTGGTCACGCCGCCGGAGGTGGAAGCGATCATGGAAAGGTAAATCTGTCCGCCGCCGCAAGCCAGATTCGCCGGGAAATCGGGCAAGACCGATGCCCAGCGGACCGCGCCGCCGGCATCGTATTGAGCGATGAATCCCATCTGACCGGGGGCCGTTAGATTGGTTCCGCCGAGATCAATGGTGCCGGACATGATGCCGGCGACGGTAACATTGCCGGAGGCATCAGAACCGAGGGTGTTGTAGAGGTCGAAGACGTCGTTGGTTTTGCCAATGAATCTGGACCAGAGGTTGCTGCCGCCGGCATCGAAGCGGGAGAGCAGAAGGGAGGCGCCGCCAGTGTTTGAGAATTGGTTGGTTCCGAGCCAATTGGTGCCGAAGAGAATGGCGGCCAAATAAGCGCCGTTTGCGGGAGCCGGCGCGACGCATTGGGCGTAGCTGTGGCTGGCAAGCTGGTTATTGGTCAGGCCAACGACCCAGAGCGGTTTGCCATCGGGGTCGTATTTGACCAGCGCGGCGC
The DNA here is from genome assembly GCA_049514055.1 of Tepidisphaeraceae bacterium. Classification (GTDB taxonomy): domain Bacteria; phylum Planctomycetota; class Phycisphaerae; order Tepidisphaerales; family Tepidisphaeraceae; genus JANYKD01. Next base: position 776 of record JBEKVL010000851.1, read on the forward strand.
CCCCGTAGGTGCCAACCGCGGTCAGAGTATTGGCGGTGACGAAGTTGGTCTCGACGGTCACATTGCCAATATACTGGTCGGCGGCATAGACATCTCCCGCCGAATCCACCGCGCAGCCGCCATACAAATCGCTGATCACGTTGGTCCCATCGGAGGCATAGAACGGAGACTTGACGGCGACCGACCAGCCGGGCGGCAACGGGGCGCTGACGAAAGTGACAGCGGCCGTGAGGGTGGTGGCCGAGCCGGCCAGATTGGCGGCCACGGCGTAATAACTTCCGGCCACTCCGGGGGCGCCGGAGTTGGTGGGAATGTAGTAGGAACTGGCCGCGCCGGAGATCGCGCCGACGCCGACTTGGTACCATTGCCAGGTTGGAGCGGGATTGCCGGTGGCGTTGGCGGAAAGCCAGACCGGGTATCCGGAATAGTTGGTCTGGCTGAACGGATTCAAGGTGATGACTGGAAGCGCGTCGGGGACATAACTCACTTCATCCAAAAATGCCGCTTGGGTGGGATCGGTGTCACCATTGGCGAAGACCGTCCAGTCCAACGTGTGCTGGCCGGCGGGAATGGTGAAAGGGCCATCCTGATACCAGGAAGTATTGCCGGAAGTGGTATCCACGTAATTATTGAGAGGATCGCCGTCCAGGTAGAATTCGTAATAGAAGCCGCCGTTGGGGTCGTTGGCGATGCTGGACCAATAAAAGGTAAGCGTGCCCGGGCCGGTGACGGCGGCTGAGATGGTCGAAGATTGAGAATTGGTCACGCTGCCGCTTTGCGCGGCGGACACGCCGTCGAACGTGTTGGTGGTTTCAATAAACCAGGAGGTATCGCCGAAGGTGACCCAGTTGAGATTGGTGGCGTTGAGCGCCTCCCCCAGTAAATTGAGAGGCGAGACCGGGATATTGGTGATGATTTGGCCGGGATTCTGGAAAAGATAGAGCGCGTTGCTGTCGCCGATCGCCCCGCCGTAGATTTGCAGGTCGTCCACGACGCCGACGAATCCGGCAAAGGAATTCCAGTTGAAATCGAGGGTCAGCCCGCCGCAGTTGGTCAGCAGATTAGTCCCGCCGAGGTCCTGGTTGTCCAAGGCGCCGTTGACGTAAATTCTGCGCGTGCCCGACGGCAAGTCGCGTGTCACCACCAGATGGACGAACGAGCCGGTGTTGATGGACGCCGTGGAATGCAACGTCGTCCGGATGTCGCCGGTGTAAAAAGCCAGTTTGCCGCCCGTTTGCGCCAGGGGAATGCAATCATTGGTGCTGTTGCTATTGTTGACGGCCGACAAGAGGCCCGCGCCGCTGGTGCCGGCGTCGGTGTCGTTGCCGAAGACGTTGGTCGTCTCCAGCCAGACGGCGACGGAAAAGCTTCCCTCGATGGCCGACACAACCGGCTGCGGCAGGTCCAGCCAACTGCCGCCGGAGCAGAGCAGGGCGAAGCCGCCCTGGACGCTGTAGTTGGTGTAAGTCAGCGCGGTGGCGCCGAGGATGCCGGCGCTGCCGTTGGAATCATTCCCGTTGCCGGAAGTGTCGGCGCCGAGATTGTTCGTGTTATCGAAGGTGTAACGGGCGACCAGCGGGGGCGGCATTCCCACAAAAAAGCGGGACGAATCGGCCACGTGCAAACCGCCGCTGCCGTCCCAGTTGGTCATCGGCTGGCCCAGGGAGTTGGTCGGGGTGGAGAGCACGATTTTGGCCGTGGGAGCATAATAATTGACATCCAGGCTGTTGAAGCCGTAGGGCAACAGGTCGTAAGGGGTCCAAGAGTTGGTCGTCGGCGGGAGGTCGGCCCAATCATACAACGAGTAGTTGTCATTATGCGCATCGACTTGCAGGTCGGTGAAATTGGACGGGCCGCTCCAGATGCACAACGGCTGCCAGGCCACGTCCACCGCCCCATTGGCCGGGGAGGAAATCAGCACATCGGGCAGGTCATTGGTTGTCAGGCCGTTGAGAGAAACGGTGAAGTAATTAGTCTGTGGCGAGCCGGAGCCTGCATTGAGGACGAGGGTCCAAAGGCCGTTGGTAAACTCAGTCAGGACGTTGCTGATGTCGCCAAAAATCCAACCGCCGCCGGTGCCGCCCGAGCCGATGCTCGTGGTGTAGAGGCCGTTGGGGGAGGTCATTTGGTCGTAGGTGACGGGCGTGTTGGTGCTGCTCAAATCCAAGTCGGCGCCATAATACAGATTGCCTTCGTGAGTCGAGCCGGATTTGCTCACGCGCAACAGAAAGCTGATCTGGTCCGCCCGGGCG
>JBEKVL010000852.1:0-3019 GCA_049514055.1 Tepidisphaeraceae bacterium
GTGGTCCGGGCCTTCGATGGCCCCGGCACCGGCCACGACGAGGTCGCCGAGGATGGCCGGGGAACTCTCGATGTGCAGCGGCGTGGCTACCCGCCAATGAGCCTTACCGGTCAAGGCATTGAAGCACACCATGAAGCTGTCCTTATCATCGTGCAGACCTTGGCCAACAACGACGAACTTCCCGTCGGCGGTCACGGCGGGCGATGAGAAAAACCCCTTCAGGTCGGCATCGCCAAATCTCTCTGCTTTCCAGAGTTCCTGCCCGGTTGGGGCGTCGAGGCAGTAAAGCGTTCCAAAGTTGCCGGCGATGTCGATCAGGCACGACGCCGCGTAAACCTTGTCTCCATAAACCGTTGGAGACGAGAGGTACATGGCTTCCTTTTCCGGGTTGTGTGTCCAGACCGGCTGAAGCCGCAGGGGAGCGGCCGACCCGTCCGAACCGGTGCGGTTTGGATTCGTTCTGAAATAGACCGACGTGGTATTTGCCTGAGCCACGGCGACCGTCGCCGGCCGCGTCATTGCGCCGGCCTTCATCTGTTTGATCGCCCAATCGGCCCAGTCGATTTTCGTAACTTGCTGAAAATCGGTGACCTTGGTGCGGGTCTTGGGCGTACTGTCGGAGAAGAGCCAGAATCCGCCCCACACCGCGCCGGCGAGAGCCGCCAGCAAAATAATGCCAACCAGCGGGTTTTGCCGTAGGATTCGCGTTAACTCTCGCGGCCGCATAAGGTTGGCCGCCATCGCGGCCAACGGCGCAAGGATGGCCGGCAGCAGGGCTGTACCGGCATTGACAAAGATCGGCACAACGCCTACGAGATGAATTTGTTCCATAATCCGGATCACTGTGTGGATAGTGATACCCTGAAACGGGTTCCGTGTGAACCCTTGCAGTCTGGAAATGAGTGGAGTCTTCTGCCGCGTTCACATATCATGATGGGTTGCGCCTTCAACAAAACTTAACGAACCCCGTAGGGTTGGCTAGGTGCTCAGCAAGATGCGGAGGCATACCATATGAGTTCTCACATTCGTGGTGGTCGTGGCCGGTGCCAGTCCAAACTGACTCTGGCGGTGGCGATCATCCTTTGGGGCGGAGCCCCTGGTGTCTGGACGGTTCTGGCACAGCAACCCCCGGCAAAGCCGGCTCCAACCCCGACAACGCAGCCGGTCCCAGCCGCTCCGGCAAAGCCCGCGCCGGCAGCGACACCTGCGCCGCCACCGGCTCCCGCAGCCCAGCCAGTTCCCGCACAACCCAAGCCCGCAGCACAGCCGACGCCCCCTGCGCCCGTGCCGGCCGCGCCACAGGCTCAGCCGGTCGCAGCACCGCCAAAGCCCGTGGCACAACCCACGCCGCCCGCACCACCTCGGGCAGCCCAGCCAGTACAGCCGCCAGCGGTGCCGCCCAAGCCCGTGGCGCCGCCGGCACCCCCCGCTCCCGCTCCAGCAACCCAGCCCGCACCGAATCCTGTTCCGCCATCGCCCTCACCGGAAGACCTGAAGGCCGCGGCCCTCCTGAAGACGGCCGGTGAAGCCCTGAACCAGAAGAATCCCGCTGCCGCCGCCGAGCGATTCCGGCAGTTCGTCCGGGAATTCCCCCGACGGAAGCAACTCAACTCGGCCCGCTATTCGTTGGCCGTCGCCCTGCTGGAGCTACCCAACCGGGATTTCGGCCCGATCATGGAGGCGCTGACACCCGCCGCAGCCGATGCGACGCTGATCGAGCGACCGGCGGCACTGTACCTGCTGGCGCTATCCCAGAAGACCACCGCGATCTGGTTGCTGGAACAGGCCGCCACCAAGCCGGCGGCCGAGGCTCAGAAACTTCGCGCGGATGGCGGCACACTGCTCGAACAGGCCCAACAGAGTTTCGGCGTGTCGGCCGCGCTGTATGCCGCGCGCGTGCCGGCCGCCAACCCACCGCTCGCGACGGGCGACTTGGAATGGAGTTTGCGCGCTCGCTATGACCAGGCTGATGCCCTCTTGCGTATGGGCCGACAAAAAGAAGCCCTGGCCGTGCTCGACGGCGTGCTCAAATCGCCGTCGTCCGTATCGGGCCAGTCGCACGCCCTGGCCGTCCTTGCAGGCGGTCTGGCGCAGACACAGCTTGGCGACGACCTTGCGGCGGCCAAGCTGCTGGCGGCCTTGGCGCCATTCAGCCAACAGGCGATCGGCCTGCGAGCCAGATACCTTCTGGCGTCGATCCACGCCAGACACGGCCAGTGGGCCGAAGCCGCCGCCCAGCTTGACGCAGTTCTGACGGGGCTGGTCCCCGAGCAACGCGCCGTGGATGCTCTGATAAAGAACCCCGAGTCATTCCGAATGCGGCCTGAAGAAAAGATCCGCTATGAAGTCTACCTGCGCGAGAGTTGGGTCTGGGGCGCACAGGCGGTCTTCGATCTCGGCTGCGTGTTCCAGGAACAGGGTAAACTCGCTGACGCAATCACGCGATTTGCCCAGTATCTCCAGGCAAATCCGCAGGGACCGCACGCCATCGAGGCGAGGATGCGCCAGGCGGCATGCTTCGTGCAGAATAAACAGGGACAGGAAGCGCTGCGGGTGCTCAAAGGCCTTCAGGACGATTCCGGGATCGGCGATCAGGCGCTGCTCTGGCAAAGCCGCGCGGTGATTGCCTCGGCCAACGTAACCGACCCGAAATCCGCGGACCAGTCGTACGCCGTGGCGCTGGATCATCTTCTCCGGGCGTCGGCCAAGGTCGCCGCCATCCAGGGCGACACACCGGAGATCAAAGCCCGCAAGGGCGAGATCCTGCTGGAAATGGCCCATGCCCACGAGTTGCTGAGGCAATACAAGGAAGCCTCGGGCGTATTCGGAAAGGCACAACTCGAAGGCTCGCCCGAGCAGGCCGAACTCGCCCTGCAACGCCAGGCGATCGTGCTGGGTCTGGCCGGACTCTATAAAGAATCGGAAGACCTCTGCGCGAAATTTGTCAGCACCTATCCGCAAAGCCCCCTGCTGCCGGATGTGCTGTTGCGCCAGGCCGAGAACGTCTTCAACACGGCCC
>JBEKVL010000853.1:0-3008 GCA_049514055.1 Tepidisphaeraceae bacterium
TGGATCGGCAAATCCTGCTCGCCGAGTTCCCCGGCCAGATACCTGGTCAGATTGAGCCGGTAGTAGGGAAGCTCGGGCTCCTTCGAGACGACGGTGATCTCGGCCGTGGGCGAAGCGGCACGCAGCGACCCGACCGCCGAGATTCCAGCGATCCCAGCACCGACGATGACCGCTCGAACAGCCTTTGCGACTGCTGGCGCCGTCTTGGCCTCTTCGCTCACCGGCTCAAAGCAGTCGGCCCGTGCTCCGCACGCTGGGCATTCTGTGGGCGGCTGCGGCCCGACGTGGACATACCCGCAAACCAGGCACCGCCATTGGTTCACCGCAGGCTCGACGGCGGGCGATGGGCTATCGGCCTGCGGCTCGAAAAGCTCCCGAGGCGCCCCACATACCGGGCACGCCTCGGGCGGCTCGGGTCCGCGATGGACGTATCCGCAAACGGTACAGCGCCACGCCTGGTTCGTGCCCAGCATCGTCGGCCCCTTTCACCAGTTCTCCGCCAGTACCTCGAAGTATGCCTGGGGATGAGCACAGGCCGGACAGGCGGCAGGGGCATCGGGGCCTTCGTGGACGTAGCCGCAGTTGAGGCATCGCCATTTCACACTCTGGCTCCGCTTGAACACGCGGCCATTCTGAACGCTCTCCAGGAGGCCCCGGTAACGCCGCTCGTGTTGCTTCTCGGCCACGGAAATCTTCTCGAAGGCGATGGCTATGGCTTGAAAGCCCTCCTGCCGAGCGACAGCGGCAAAGCCCGGATACAAGGCCGACCACTCTTCATAGTCGCCATTGGCTGCCGCCAGGAGGTTTTCGGCGGTCGTGCCGACGATACCCGCCGGGAAAGCACACTCGATCTTCACCTCACCCCCCTGGAGGAACTTGAAGAACCGCTTGGCGTGTTCCTTTTCCTGGTTGGCCGTCTCCTCGAAGATCGCGGCGATCTGGATGAAGCCGTCGTTTCGGGCCTGGCTGCTGAAGTAGGTGTAGCGGTTGCGTGCCTGCGATTCGCCCGCAAAGGCCATGAGCAGGTTTCGTTCGGTTTGGGAGCCTTTCAATTCCATGAGAGTACCTTGCCACCTTTGGGTTAATGAATGTTGGAACGCCAAAGACGCCATTTTACCGTAAGCGGTGGGGCCTGCCAGCCAGCGCCCCGCTGGTCACGCCGGATGGTCGAACACCATCTTCTGTACCTCCACGCCCTCGATGGCCGCCAGCTTGCGGGCCAGTTCGTCGCAAAGCCCCTCGTCGCCAAACATCTCCAACAGGATCAGCCCGCGCGGAGAGCAGACATTCTCATCGACATGATGCAGGCCAATGCGGGTTTTGATCTGACAACCATACTGCGTGAGGACCTTCTGCACGTCTGGCACCTCGCGGACGCGATCGTTGATGTGGACCCCAAAGATGATGTGTTTTGCGGGCATGGTACGCTCCTTCTCTTGGTTCAACCAACATTTAGACTCCGCTCGGATGCGCTCCGAGCAGCAACAGTTTTCCCATTCTAGCGGACAGCGGCTTGACCGTCCCCACGCAGTTTCCGCAAAATGTCCCAGTACGCCCCTCGGGCACCGGCGCGTATCGCATCGGACAGAGTTTGATTGGCGTTGTAGTTGTGGTCGCCCTGTACGCTGGCCGGTTCCGCCAACGGCCTCTCATCTTCCGGCTCGAAGAACCGCTGGTCACCAGCGACCAGATCGCGCACCAGACGGGCTGGGTGCTCACCCAGGGAGGCAGAGATATAGAATGTCGGGCGCAGAAGATCGACCGCGCCGTCATAATGGCGGCGGATGGCGGGATTGGCCTCCAAAGGGCCTTCTCCGGCGACGACCGCCGCGATCCGCGTTCGTGGATAGAGCCGCAGCCCGAGCGCCGTCCCCACACAATCCGCCCTGGCCTGCTGGAAGAAACGGATGGACTCGGTGACGGTCTCGACGGTCTCCCCAGGGCCGCCCAGGAGCAGGTCGCACATGACGGCAATGCCGTGTTCGTGGCAGTGCCGGATGGCGGCCAGAAGGTTTTCTTGCCGGTGCGGCTGGCCGTAGACCGAAAGCATAATGGCGCTGGCTGAATCGCTGGTGAAGTTGATGCCCACGCAGCCCGCCTGCGCCATCTGCTGCGCCAAGTCGGCATCGAACGGCACGACGGCGAGGTAGGCATACCACCGGCAGCGGGAGCCCAGGCCGCGACGGATCAGCTCTTCGCAGACGTTCCGGGCATGCTCGGGCGGCAGATTGAACTCGGCGTCACAGAGGTGGAAAACGTCGATACCCTGGCGAAGAAGGGATTCCATTTCATCGGCCACCTCGGCAGGCGACCGTAGGCGGACGGTCGAACCTTTGGCCAACGGATCGACGCAATAGCTGCACTGGCGGTTGCAACCCCGCTTGGTCTCGACGCCGATCTGTCCGCCGAGGCGGAAATACGCGGCATTGTCCACGAGATCACGGTCCGTGGGCACGGCCAGCCTTTCCGGCCAGGCCGGGGCAGTGGCCCGCACAGCCCTATCTTCCTGCCACAGCAGTCCGCTGACCCGATCCCAACGCCGCGAGCCCCGTAGCTCGGCGAGCAGTTCCAAGAGGGCCTCTTCACCGTCGCCCCGAATGCCGAAGTCGGCCCCGGAGCATTGAAGCAATTCCGAGGGGAAGACCGAGAATCCGACGCCACCCAGCACGATGGGCGCTTCCGACAACTTGCGCAACGCGCCCACGAGCTGCGTCAGTTCGGGGACGAAAGACGCCCCGCTGGGCCAGAAGCAGTCGTCGATGTTGCGAAACGAGATGCCGATCAACTCGGGCTGGTGGGTGGCGAAGTAATGCTGGAGCGCCACATCAGGGTTGTCCGCCAGGCACAGGTCGAGCAGATCGACTTCAATTCCTGCCCCGCGCAGGGCCGCCCCCACGTAATCCAACCCCAGTGGGGCGATGGGTGGCAGCATGCGATTGCTGTTGATGAGCGTCAACATGGGCTGTGGCTATTCGCGGCCCTTTTCTGAGGAGGACGTGCCCTTTGCC
>JBEKVL010000854.1:0-3005 GCA_049514055.1 Tepidisphaeraceae bacterium
GCGCGGTCGCTGGCCCGGCGGTCTTCGAGGATGTCGCTGTCGATGTCGTCGTCGCTGGAAACGCGCGGCCGGGAGAGCGGCAGGATGCGTGTCACGCAGCCATCCCTGGTGATCTTCTCGAGTTCGCTTGCCGAAACCTTGAGGCGATCGGCGAGTTCCTCGGTGCCCGGCTCGCGGCCCAGCTCGAGCTGAAGCTCGCGGGTGGCTTCGGTGAGCTTGTGGGAGCGGAGGCGCGCCAGACGCGGTACCCAGTCCCAACTTCGCAACTCGTCGAGAATCGCGCCGCGAATACGGCTGGCGCAATAGGTTTCAAACTTCACCGCCCTGGTCGGATCGAAAGCTTCAATCGCGTACATCAGGCCGAAAGTGCCGGCCGACATGAGGTCATCAAATTCGACCTCCCGCGGCAGTTTGGCGTGAATCCGCTGGGCGAGCCGTCTGACCAGCGGAAGATAGTGTTCCATCAGGCGATTGCGAAGCTTCTCTGAACGACCCTGCCCATACTCCTGCCACATCGAAGCAACGTCGAGACACTGCATGGAGCCTCCGTTACGTAACGAGAAAGAGCCCGGTTCCACCGCCTGGCCGATCCGCAGATATGACGCACCATCGGCCAGTGACACTTAAGCAATCGGAAAACTTGAGCCCGGTGATTAGAAGATAGATAAGATTTTTTACTTGCGTGAAATTACCTATATTAACATTGCTTGGGTCCGATAATATTCCGCGCATCAGTTGCGATCATCGAACATCGGCACCGGGGCGGATTTGCGGCGAGATTATCGGACGCAGGGACGTGGGCCATCCATTGGAGTCGCGGGTCTGAAGAACGGCGTCGCCACGTTTGTTTAGGGGACGTCACAGGCAAGTTAAAACAGCAAACGTGGGCGGCGCATGGCCGGGAAGAGTCTGCGGACAAATGCGGCTGGACCGGTGCTCCACCACCATTGACTTGGTGGGTGAACGGTGGGACAGGCATTCCTGCCTCTCGTGGGACAGACGTTCTTGTCTGTCGTTTCGTCCATCACACGATCTGTGGCAGAGCGCCAGCGCCGGCAAGTCTCTCGTCTTCAACGCGGTCGGGCCAATTCTGGTTCTGCTCGCCCCGTGCGCACGGCGATCTTCACGGGATAAGCCCGCCCCGACTCCAGGTCGGTCACGGTCAGCGTCCCGATGCTTTGTTTTCCGGGCGCCAGCAACTCTCCATGAATCCGAACCTCCAGATCCTCGCTGCCCTTGGCCGAGCCTTCGCTCCTGGCGGGCACAATCCACTTCTCCGAGGCCTCGGCCTTCCAGCGCCGCGGCTTGCCCGTCCAATTGCGCAGTTTGATCGTGACCGCCGCCTGGGCCCGGGCTTTGATGTTGAAGGCGACTTCACCCTTGTCCACATCCAGCCCGGTGATCGCGGCCACTTCCGACGCCAACTGATACATCGCTTTGGCGCGCGCCTGCCAATCCACGCCGATCGCGAACGTCCCCTTGTAATGCCGGGCCAATTGCTCCGTGACCCGCTTGGTCTGCTCCGGCGGGAGAATTCCGCGGCCCAGCGCCTGCTCGACAAAGATGCGCGCTTCCAGTTCCTGCAGGCCTTCGATCATGGCCTCGAACCGGGCGCTCGGCTCCGCGCCGTCCGGGCCGGGCCAGAGACACTTCATGATCGAGAACCCCGGCGCGCCGCCGGCATGTTTGCACCCGTCGTGATACGACCTGGCCCAATAGTCGCCCCCCATGCGGCCGGTGCCCTGGTATCCCGTGAAGATCGCCCGCTCGGGGAAGATCCGGAATGTCCAGGGGGAACTGGTGCCATTGACGACAATGGCCCCGCTGTCCACGCGCGGCGTGCTCAGCAGGATCTGCCCGCGCGCCTTCCATCCCTTTTGCGATTCCCCGCCGATCAGGAAACTCTGAATGTTCTCGACAACCTTGTAGTAGTCCTCCGAACTGGTCGTCTCAATGCCATCCCAGTAGGCCGAGTGGAAAGTCGTCTTGTATATCTCCGCAAACTGGGGATCCGGCTTGGCAATGGGCACCGATATGTTGGCGTCATGCGAGCCGCAGATCCAGAAAATCTCCGGCGCGAATTGGCGCAGCATGGGCTTGAGTTTCGGGTCTCCATCCTGGTCCCAGCCATAACCCCAGAACATCGCTTGATCCAGTTTCCTGGCCGCCATGTGGTTGTACAGAGAGACCGCAAACGGCTGCCAGAACTTCTCCCGCCCCGGTGCGTTCGGCCCCAGGTTCAAACGCTCTTCTTTGCCGGAGGCTTCATCGAAAACTCTGACCTCCACCGGGGCTTGAAACCCATGCATGACCACAAACGACACGGCCCGCGGCGTTCCGCAGTTCTTGACGACCAGGTCCAGGTAACGGTCAAGCGTGGAGTAGTCAAACGTGAGTAACCCGTCCTTTCTGCGGATCCATTTGACCATCGAGTCGTCGCGATTGCCGAACTCCGTGTTCAGCAGCACGGGCACGAACCATACGCCATTGCCCACGCGCCCAAGCTGGCGGAGGCTGGCGTCGATCAGTTCCCAGTGCCGCTCCGACCACGGCGGCGTCTTGTACTGTTTTACGACACCGTACGGCGATTGCTCGATGGCCACAATCGTCTGAAAATCCCGCGCATCCGGAATCCGCCAGTCCAGCACCTCCACTTCCAGCGGCAGCGTGACGGCCGGGAAACCCGGCCCTTCGACACGCACCGCGCCGCGATACAACCCCGGCGCCGCATCCGCCGGCACCTTCACCGACAGCCAATAAGGCTGACAAATATCCGCCCCGATCCGCTCCGGCAACCCGGCCGTGATCCAGTCAAAATACTGAATCCGCCCCAGCGCCGCGGCCGCCGCCGCCTTGTTCTCCAGCGCCTCCGGCGCAAACCGCACCAGCGCCCGCGCCTTGGGCGCGGTCAGATCGCCATACCGCGAAACGCCGCCGCCAAACTCATGAATCTCGCCATCGGTGATCCGCCCGTCACCCAGCGAACTGATGTCGCCCACCGGCTG
>JBEKVL010000855.1:0-2997 GCA_049514055.1 Tepidisphaeraceae bacterium
GGCACGCCGGACCAGGACCATCGATGCAACAGGACCGCCCCCAACGGCCGATGCAAGGTGACCGCGCACCCGCCATGAGGCCGGGCCGTGGAAATATGCGCCCCGACTCGTGGATGCAGCGCCGGCCGGGACCGCCTTGGGCTGACCGGCGAGCACGCATGGATCGACAGCGTCCGCAGCGGCCGGAACCGCGCGGCGATTGGCTGCCGGATCGAGAGCGGGCGCGCCAGCCCCTGCCCCCGGACATGGGACGCAGGCCGCGGTTCGATGAACGGCAACTTCCGCCGCGCCAACAGCCGCGTGACGACTGGCAGCAGGATCGCCAGCAATCCCGTCAGCCTCTGCCACCGGACCTGGGCCGGCGGCCGCCGTTTGATGGCCGCCAAACCGCCGGCAATCGACTCGATGTTGAAGCCGACCGGATGCAGGCAGAGAGCCAGCGCCTGCGGGCAGAGAGCCAGCGCCTGCTCGAGGCGAGTGTGCGCCTGCAAGTGGAGAGCGAACTCTTACGAACAGAGAGCGACCGTTCGCGAGCACCAGCAGCGCGAGAAAGTGTACGGCAGGACAATGAGAGGCCACGCCAGGCAACCGAGGCGCGGCGCGAAGGTCAATCTCGGCGCGATAGCGGTCTCCAGCGCGACACCGAGCCCCGCCGACAAGTGGAATCCCGCCGCGAAGCCGAGCCTCCGCGACAGGCTCGGCCTCTCCGGAGGGAAATCGATCGGCCGCAACCGCCCAGCCGCCCCGATGCGGCTCGCGATGGCGCCCGGCCACGCGCTGACGGCGAGAACTCAAGTTCTCCGGCTCGGGGTGACGGAGCCAGACCCGATGGCGAACGGACTCGTCCGGCAGCCGAACCACTGCGGCGAGAAGGCGACCGCCCCCGGCCGAATCCTGAGCGCGAATAGCCCACGGCCCGCTTGCCCGGAATCAATCAATGCGGCCCCGCGTCCGGTTCGCAGGCCGCATTTCTTATTCGATTGACGTGCTCGAAGGTATAACGCTCGCGGCTCGACAACGCTATAATCAAGTGTGTCGACAGAACCGGCGGTCGGTTCTGCGGCGGGATCAGTTTACAGGGAGACGCCATGAGTCAGTTTCCGGAATCGTTCACCAATCGCAAACCGATCGAGCTCGAATACGGAACCGACGATCGGGCCGTGTTCAACTTCTTCAACGCGGTCTATGCGTGGATGTCCACCGCACTGGCCGTCACGGCCGCATCAGCGTGGCTGACTTCGCAGAACTTCGAACTGGTGAAAGTCCTCTACACCAGGGGCATATCCATCGCGATCATGCTCGGGCTGGTGGCCCTGGTCCTGGTGATCAGGCCGGTGGCATACCGCATCTCGGCAGCGGCGGCCACGGTGCTGTTCCTGATCTACGCGGGTCTGGTCGGCATGGCGATCTCAGGAATTTTCGTCGTATACAAGCTGTCGAGCATCGGCGGCGTGTTTGTGGTAACGGCCGGCATGTTCGGCGGCATGAGCGTCTTCGGATTCATCACCAAACGGAATCTGACGACCATCGGCTCGCTGTGCATGATGGCCTTCTGGGGCATATTCCTGGCAGCGATCGTGAATATCTTCCTGGGAAGCAGCGGCCTGTCCTGGCTCATCAGTTTCATCGGCGTGTTCGTGTTCACGGGCCTGATGGCCTACGATACCCAGAAGCTCAGAACGTTGGCCAACGAGACCGGCAACAACGCCGACATGGCCGCCCGCGTGGCGATCATCGGATCCCTCGAACTGTACCTGGACTTCATCAACCTCTTCCTGTCGCTGCTGCGGCTGCTGGGCAGCCGGAAGTGATTGGGAACTGTTTGCGGCATGATGTCGCCAACGGCCGCTCGTCGATCAAGCCGGTCTCTGGCCTCTGTGGTTCCGCTCTTCTTTGTCGCCAACGCCCCTTGACTTCACGCCACCGGCTGCCGTTTGCGGCGACGGCAACACAGCAGCCCCAACCCCAACGACCACAGACGCACGGCCGGCTCCGGAACGACAACCGACGATTCGGCCGAAGTCTGAACCGCCGCCGCAGGTAACGCGGCCGAGGCGACACTCTGCGTCATGGACGGCGCCGTAAAATCCGTATACCAGGCGATCGCGAACGGCTCCTGCCGGTCGCCCATCACCGCCAGGCGATAGGTCCCGGCGATCAGTGCCTCCCTGGCTATGAACTCGACGTTGTCGCCGGTGTAATAACTGTGCCCGGCGTCCACCCAGATATTCCCCTTCTTCCGCTGCAGTTGCAGATCGAGATTGGCCAGGGTCACGGCACGATCTACAAAGGGCACATTGGCGCCGGAGATCTCTCGGTTCCAGACGAGGGCGGCCGAAAAATGGGCGGCGGGATGGCTGAGCGTGATGTTGTAGTAGAGCTTGTTCGCTGGCTGTGCCACGGCCGAATCCCAGCCGATGGTGCGCGCCTTGTTGCCGGGCGCCAGTTCGCCGCCCATGAGAATGTCGAACGAGTGATCGACGCGCAACTGCCCGGCGCCCTGGACCGGATCGAGCGGCGAGCCGGCGGAGCTTTTCCAGCCGGCCAGCCGCTGGGCGCCGGCCATGAGAGAAGCCCGCACACCCAGTTCCGAAACAGGCTTCTTATGGGCCTTGGCCTCGGAGATGAGCAGGGCCGCCGAACCGGCGACATAGGCCGTCGCCTGCGAAGTCGTGCTCACGGGCACGATCAGGTCGGGCATCAGCCGGAATGACGATGCGGCCTGCGCCGTGAATGTGTTGCCCAGGCCGGGCGTGATGCCCACGTTCAGGCCGTTGTAAGCGGCCGCCAGCAGCACCTTCACCGGCGTTGCGTTGGTATTGTCCAGGGCATTGGCGACAAAGACATTGTCACGCACGATCATGTAGTCGAGCCGGCGAAGAACCTCCGTATTCGCCGCGCTGCTCGCCATGTTGCCCACCCACGAGTTGTTGATCACCTGCACCCCCAGCTTGGCCGGCAACACCGACATCCCGGCCCCAAGACCGTCGGCGAAAA
>JBEKVL010000856.1:0-2994 GCA_049514055.1 Tepidisphaeraceae bacterium
GGCCTGTAAGTGCGGTCGCTGCGCATGCGCAGCGACCGCAAGGACCTCCCTTTGGGACAGGCTCGGGCTTGCCAGGGTCGAGCGTGGAATCGCTGATCGGAGGGAGGCATCCTTTCGGTGCGCCGAGAGGGCTGAGACCGACGACTCTTGACCGTTGCGCCTGGCGACAGCACGCTTAGGGTCGATGGGTGCGGGGTATCTGCGGTGGGTTTGAGGGCAACCAGCAAGGCCGTGCTTGCCGGTCGGCGTCGAGTGGCCGTGATCGGGGCGAAGGGCCTGCCGGTTGACGCCTGCGCGTCCTGGAGCGAGCCCTTCGTCAATGTCGCCGACTACGAGGTGCTTGTCATCCGCCCCCCGCAGTCATTGGCTGAGCTTGGGCCCAACTTCCGCAACCTCCACCTGCTAAGAGAGCGAATCTTTACCCTTCTTGATTCGGGCGGAGTCGTCTACGTAATTGCGACGCCGGAGACATCGATCGAGGTTCCCCACGACGGAACGCGCCTCGGTGGATACTCGATTGGCAGCTACGCCTGGTGCCCGATCCAATTCGAGGTCGTCGCCGACTCGGGCCAGACGCGGGATGGGGTCGATCCGCGTCTTGACTGGTACTTCAAGCGCATTCCCAAGTGGGAGTTCGTCGTCAAGAACCCGGAGTTCCAGAAGGTGGAGTCCGAGAGCGAGGCGCCTCGCTTTGACCAGTACCGACGTCAGTTGCTGGCGCGGAACCGATACGGAGAGGCGCTCGCTCTAAGCATTCGGCGCACGCCCTTCGCTGGCCGTCCTCGGGCCGGTGTCATCGTGCCCATCAACATCCAGGACTATGAGTGGCAGAAGCTCGGCGACGAATCCGGTGAGATGGTCGTGCTCCCCCTGTCCAGCCCTTGGACTGCAAACGATGCCATCGCGGGGCTTCTTGAGAATGTCTTCGGGCTGGCCGGAGCTTCTCCGGTGCCCGAGTGGCTGAAGGAGTCCGATTACCCGCGGACGCCTAGCCAGGACGCCGTCACCGCACGACTGGAATCAGAAATCTCGCGATCGCAGCTTGAGTTGAAGGCCGTGGTTGCCGAGCGAGCTGAACTGCGCGAAGCAGTCGGCCTCCTATACGAGTCCGGGCCCAGACTTGAGGAGTTGGTCGCTGGAGCACTGCGAGAGCTGGGAGTCGAGCTCGGCGCGGCTGTCGGTCGAGAGGAGTTCACAGCGACATTCGACGGTCAGTTAGCTGCAGTCGAGGTTAAGGGAAACTCGAAGAGTGCAAGCCAAGACGACTATCGCGCTCTGTTCGACTACCTGACCACTCATGACCTGCAGGGCGTCAAAGGCAGCCGCGGCATTCTGGTCGTGTGTGCGTGGCGCAATAAGCCGCTCGGGGAACGACCCGCGATAGAGGGCGGTTGGTTCCCCGACAATGTCGTGACTACCGCGAAGTCGCAAGGTCGCGTCAGCCTCGTGGCTACCGACACCCTGTACCGAGTCCTGTTGAGGTTTCGTGCCGGCGATGGGGCCGCCACTGAGGAGTTCTTGCGAGCGATGTTCTCGAAGTCCGGGGTGGCGCTGGACAACTTCTAGCCCGGCCGTCTACCTCGACATCTGTCTTCGTCCGATCTCATCCAATGTCGAAATGGCGAAGGAGAGCAAGTTGGCGTCTGGATGCCAGGCGAGAGTCTGTTCGGCACCCACAATCTGAATGCGGTTCAGGTAGTCCACTGCGGCTCGATCGAGATCGTGAAACCCGGCCTTCCGGCCGAGTCCGATCAGATGGCGCCGGCCAATGGGCATCACGATGGTGGTGGCTCGGTCCCACGGGACGCCTCCAACTGGACCGACGCCGGGGTGCCCCACTCGGAGAGACTGGGCTGGCGTGTCGGAGATCAGGAACTCTGATTCCTGCGCAATCCCCACTTCGAGTTCGGCACGAGACACGAGCGGGAGGACTTGGTCGTGTAACGCGATCATCCGATCCGGCGTGAACGATGACGCGTTCAGCGTGGCTAGCGCATCGTCGATCAACCTGGAGACGTGCATTCGGCGGGTCTGGGGCCCTGCTGGCCAGAGACCCGAATGCGCCCGCCGGAAGCTCTCGTCCACCCAGGGACGTGCTGCGAGCGTGTCTTCGAGCACACTGCGATCTTCCCGAACGACGCGTTGGTGCACGCGAGTGACGGTCCGGCCCCGAGCTAGATGGACCGCCAGACATCCCTTGAGCAGGTCGACCAAGGCGGGGTTGCCGAAGAGGGTTCTATCGTCGACAGCGGCCAGCGCCTCCGGCAGATGGTCTTCAACCTTCTTCCAGCGTTTCTCAAACGAGTCCGGATCGGCGGGGTAGATGTTCGGGGCAAGACCGAAGCCTTTGACCCCAACGGCAGAAACACGCCGTGAGTCGATGGACAGCCGAGTGAGGACGTGGTTCCCGTTTGTGAACTGATGAGCCACGACACGTGAGACGAGATGGGGCCGTTTGGTCGGTGGAGGAGAGGCCGACAGGTTCGGCCCGTTCATATCGATTCCTTCGGGTCTGCCATTCGCGACGCCTTGCCTTTGGTGGCCGCCGAGATTCGGTACACCCTACGGACCGTCACTTCCTCGGCCTCGCCTTCGTAGTCGGCGGGATTCTGGAGCCGGAGATACCGAGCGATCTTGGGACGCGTCACGGATTGACCTGGCTCGGCGAGTCCGGCCCATCGAGCCAGGAACCAGACCATAAGCGCCTCACGCTGAGTTCGAGCATCGGGCCAGCGGTTCTGTGGGGCCACCGCGTAGTCGAACAGGTACCGCAGGTGCGCCGCCATCGCCGCCCGGTAGGAGCGGAGCTCCTTCGTGCCACTCCAGAAGGCGAGCCCGAGCTGGCCTGCAATGCCGATGTCGAAGGCGTCCGCAAGTTCGATGTCCAATCGAGGCGTCCGCCCGCGAGGCTGCTGACGCGTGGCCTTGATCGTCATGCGACCGGCTGGCGATGCTGCGAACCCTTGGCGGTCGATGCGTAATAGCGCGTACTGG
>JBEKVL010000857.1:0-2991 GCA_049514055.1 Tepidisphaeraceae bacterium
AGCCTCCCATTCCAGTCGGCCAGAAAAAACCCCGGATTATTTCAGATTCTCACAACTCACAATTCACCCATCACTTACGAAAAGTACCCGCCACGTATCCTCGCCCAAAACCACCTAACACGACCCATATAATAGAGGAGCGCGTTTTTCCGCCCTCCTCCGCGCTGCCCGGCCATCGTGGCCGTCGCAACGCACAACCTCGCCCCAGGCAGCGGCCCCCGCGCCCCACCCGGCCGGAGCCTCGCCGGCCACGCCGCCAACCACCCGCAAAGGCAGCCTCCCATGTACACCCTCAACCCCAATGGTCAGCCGCCCCCTTGAACTCTTGAACCATGAAACCCTTAAACTCTTGACCCAATCGGACGGCCTCCGGACGGCGTTCTGAACGCCTCCGGGGACGGGATCGGGACGGGGTTTCAAACCCGTCCAAACTCACAACATCCAATTCATAACTCAATTCACAGTAGACTCTTATGCCAATAAGACCCGAACCCACCGACTCCCAGTCCACCAATTCCAACTTCCGCAACGCCTCCCGTCCGCCCCGGCCACTGACTTCGGACCACGGACTACTGACTCCACGCCAGCGATGCCAAACGAACCCAATTCCCCACTGGCAACCAACCACCGGCCTCTGCCTTACGCGGGATCCAAGCTCAGCGGCCTCCGGGAACCGCCTTCGCAAACGGCTCGCACGCCCGCAACAGCGCCCGACGGGTCGATACTTCAGGGTAGTCGGCCGCCAGCTTGCGGACTTGATCGGCGGTGCTGGCGTCGATCAACAGGCCGAGCGCCTCGGCGGCGGCGTGACGCGTGTCGGGGGCGTTCTGCAGATTGGCCACGGTCGCAAGCAACACAGGCACCGCGCGGCGGTTGCCGATGCGGCCGAGTGCCCACGCGGAGGCGGCCCGCCAGCACGGCGTGAGGTCGTTGTGCAGGAAGTGAACGCCGGGGCCGAGCGGGTCGGGGCTTCCCGTGGCGGCTTCGGGCGGCGACTGATCGAGAGCGGCCATGAGCGAATCGACGGAATTCGGATCACCCAGATTGCCGAGTTCGCGCGCCAGAAAGAAGCAGACCCAGTGCTTCACCGGCAGCTTCTCGACGACCGGGATGCCGCGGTCGAAGACGCGCTGGATGTCGGTGCTGCTGGCGCGATAGCGGTCCAAGGCGGCGTGAACGCGGGGTTCGTATTTTCGATCGCGGCAGGTGAGCGACAGAATCTGGGCGGCGCGGTTTTCGGGATCGGGCCGGCCGGCCCAGGCGCCGTGCGTGGCGGCGATGGCCTGCTCGATTTCCTTGGTGCGGCTCGCCTGTGGATCGCCGAGGATGGCCAGGCAGGTATCGATCACGGCCGGAGCCGCGCCATTACGCCGGATCACCCGGCCGACGAGCGCCTCGTAGTCGTCGTTGAACGGAAACAGGGCGCGGTCGGGATCGGTCGGCACGGAGCGGATCAGGTGGGGAACGATCGGCCTGGCCCGCGTGGAGCCCATCGCATCCAGCGCTTCCAGGATCAGGTAATGCACCGGCGAGGCGTGGCAGGCCATGAGCGCGCCGTGGTCGCCGTACCACGACGTGTACTGCGGATAGTCCTTGAGTGCGGCAAAGGCCGCGATCAGGGCGGCCTCGGCCTCGGGCGTGGCGATGCGGCCGAGCGCTTCGGCGGCCGCTTCCGCGATGAACAGGTTGCCGTTGCCGGGCTCGCTCTGCTGGCGGAGGATGTCGGTCAGTACGGGAACCATGGTGGCATCCTTGAGATAGCCCACCGAGCGGGTGATGGCCTGCAGCGTGCGAGGATTCATGGGGTTGAGGGAGTTGAAGCGGGCTTCATCTCCCTGGTGGTGTTTCCGCCAGGCAAGCAGCGCCGAGTTGTCGCGGTCGAGTGTGATGCGTTGGCCCAGTGCGGCGCTGGCGGAGCGGCCGCCGGTGTGGCCGAGGGCAACAGCGGCGCGGCGGACGATGTCGCGGTCGGGGCTGGCGAGGCGCCGTATGAGTTCATCCTCGATTTTGTCCCAACCAGTGTCAGTAAACCACTGGCGCCAGCCCTGCGCTTGTTGACTGCGCTGGGCGGGTTTCGCGAAAGCGCCGAAATCGCGGGCGTGGCCGGTGAGGTTCTCGATCGCGATGGCGGCGGATTGGGCGACGAGAGAATCGGCATCGGACAGCGCATCGAAAAGAACGGGGACGGAGTCGCGCGTGCCGCAAGTGGCCAAAGCCATGGCGGCGGCGACGCGAACTTCGCGGTTCTTGTCGGCCAGGCACTGGGCCAGCGCCGGGGCGGCGGCGGGATCGCGGAAGATGGCCAGCCGCTGGGCGGAGGAGATCTTCAGGCCGGCGTCACCGTTTTGCAGGTTGGCCATCATCTCGCTAACTTCCTGCGCGCCGGTGGCCAGTGGATCGGCCGTTTCGCTGTGGCGATTGAGGCTGGCGATCTCGCGGAAGCGGTCGAACTGCATTTCCATCAGGCCGGTGACGGCCGGGTTGTTGCCGCGGAAGCGGTTAGGTCGGCCCTGGCCCAACAGCGCCAGCGGCCGGGTGCGCATGGCCAGCATCCCGTCGGGCGTGGCCGGCGATGGCGCTTCCTGGCGCGAGGAGTGGCAGCCGACGCAGCCGCGCTGCTCGCCGGGGCGGACGTAGATCCAGGACATCTCGTTGAGTTCAGAGCGGCCCTCGGCGTCGACGGCCTGGAAAGCAATCGGCGTGTCGGCCGGCACCTCGACGGCGAAGGAACCATCGGGCGCGAGCGGGACCGTGCCGAGTTCGACCGTTTCATTGCCTGCGTGGACGATGTACGAGTGGGACGACCGCATGGTCAGTCCCTTGCCCGCCAGCACGCGGATGGCGCGCACATGGGACCAGCCCGCCGTGGTGTTACGCGTGAGCCGGGCGTTCTGGCAGAAGAAGACACCCGTGGCTTTCACATCGTCCGCCTTGGCGCGATCGACCATTTCACTCAGCACTGGCGGCCGCGGCCGCGCGCCGAGAAACATC
>JBEKVL010000858.1:0-2987 GCA_049514055.1 Tepidisphaeraceae bacterium
GCACCATTGATGTTCGTAAATGTTGCCCCGCCATTGGTGCTGACCGTCCATTGCACGGTCGGCGCTGGACTGCCGATCGCGGCGGCCGTGAAGGTGACGTTGCTCGCGCCGGCGGCGACGGTCTGGCTCACCGGCTGGGTGGTGATCGTCGGGGCGACCAGGAACGTGGCGGCAGTCGTGGTGACGCTGCCCACCGCGTTGGTGAAGACGGCTTCGTACTGGTTGCCGCTGTTGCTGGAGGATCCAACGACCTGCAAGGTCGTCGTGGTGTTACCGGCGTCGGTCGTGTCGTTCGTGAAAGTCGTCCCGCCATCGGTGCTCACTTTCCACTGCACCGTCGGCGCGGGATAGCCCAGGGCGGCGACGGTGAAGGTCGCCGTAGCGCCGCTGGCGGCCGACTGGCTGGTCGGATTGGTCGTGATGATGGGGGCAGCAGGGTTGTTACCGGTGATTTGCACTTCGTCGAGGCGATTGTTTCCCGAAGTGTTGTTCAGGGCCGCGCCCGTGACATTCACGCAGTCGGCGCCGGTCGAGGCGTTGACAATGCGGATGCCGAAGTTCGCGTCACTGTTCACCGCGGCAATGCTTTCGAGGTTTACCTGCAGGGAATTGTACCAGCCCGCCCCGCCGGTGATCTTGAAATACCCGCCCATGACAGTATTCGCACTGGTGGTGTTGTTCTGGACGCTGATGCCGGTGTCGGCACCGACGCTGAGGTCGGCGGCAGGCACGTTGTTCCAAGTGCTGCCATCCGTGGTGTACTCGACCTGGAATTTTCCTTCCCCCTGGGCGGTCCCGTAAAGGTCAAACTGGATGCCGATCGATGTGAAGCCGGTCGTGCTGGCCAGGAACTGGGCGCCTTGGGTGCCGATCGGGGCAGCGCTGTTCCAGCCGTTGTTGCCGACGATCCGCCAGATGTTTCCGGTGGTTCCGTCCGAGCTGCCGCCGTTGGAGCCGGTGCCGGCGACAATATTTGAGTTGTCGGGATTGCCCGTCACTTGCAAGGTTGTAAGCGTGGAAGCATCCAGTGCGACCAGGAAGGTTCCCGTCCCAGCGCCCGTGAGTGTTGCACCCGAGTCACCGGCGAGCGTCACTGCGGCGGCAAGAGTGCTCGACGGACTGTTGCCGACGACGATCCCGTTTGTCGTGGCAGGATGCAGCGCTCGCAGAGCGGCCTGAATAGTCGCGGCTGCGGCGCCTGCAGCCAGCGGGGTGGATGTCGTGTAGGTGCCGCTCGAATCCGTCACGGTCAGCGTATAGTTGGTGGTGGTGCCCGGATACACGCTGTAGACGCCGGCGCTGCCCATGCCGAGGCTGGTGGCAGTGCCGGTGCCGGCGGAAGGCGCCGGGCTCAGGACGGTTGCGCCCGCGACGAACTGATTGAAGTTCCATGCCGTGATCACCGTGCCGCCGAGCGACAGCGACGCGGCGTTGGTGTTCGCCGAGCCCTGGGAGTTGGTGAAGACGGCGCGGTACTGGTAGCCGTTCTGGCTGCTGGCCGTCGTGAACGAATAAGTCGTTGACGTCGCACCCGGAATATCGGTCCACACAGTTCCATTCGGGCTCGACTGCCAACGAACCGTGGGCATCGGGCTGCCCGAGGCGGCGGCGGTGAAAGTGGCGGTATTGCCGGCCGTCGTGGCAACATTGCCCGGATTGGTGGTTACCACCGGGGCCGCGAGCGCGTCGTTCAGCGTGGCCGCCGTGGTGCTGGCCGATCCCTGCGAGTTGGTGAAGACCGCGTAGTACGTATTGCCGTTCTCGCTGCCATCAGCCAATGTTGTGAAGGTGTAGGTTGCAGAGGTAGCGCCGTTAATCAGGGTGCCCGATCCAACCGCGCCCTCGTACCATTGGACAGTCGGCGTGGGATTGCCGGAAGCGGCGGCCGTGAAGGTGACGGGCTGACCGGCGGCGACAGTCTGATTGCCGGGGTTGGTGGAGATGGTCGGAATCGCGAGGGCGGCGCCGTTGGCGACGATCTGCACGTTATCGAGGCGCCAGTTGCCGGTGCCGGCGGCGGGATAGGCGACAGGCGAAGCGCCGGTGCCGGTAACCTCGAATTCGGCGCTGCCGGTGGCTGCGTTGACAATCCGGACACCGAAGTTGGCATTGTTGTTGACGGCGGAAATGCCGCTGAGGTCCGCCGTCAGGCCATTCTGCCAGTACAGCGCGTCGGCGTTGTTGGCGATCTGGAAGTAGCCGCCGGTGACGATGTCCGGGTTGGACGAGTTGCTCGCGACGGCAACGCCGTCGGTGGTTCCGTTGGCCGCGGTGCCGATCGTGAGGGCCGAGGCGGGAAGAGTGGTCCAGGTGCTGCCATCGGTGGTGTATTGAACCGCCACTTCACTAGGCGCGCCGCCCGACGAGGGGTCGAGGTCGAAAGTCACCATGATCCCGCTGCTGCCGACCGTGCTGGCCTTGAATTGGGCACCCTGGCTGGCCAACGCGGCGTTGCTGCTCCAGCCATCACTGCTGCCGCGGACGCGCCACGCCGGGTTGGTGTTGGCAGTTGCCGTGGTGGTCGTGCCAGTACTGCTGTGGTCGGCGGTGCTGATATTGTTACCAGTGCCATTAAGGATATCGGAGTTGTCGGCGGTGCCGCTGGCATTGGGATTCGGATACGCATAGACTCCGCCCGGCGAATTGGCGTTGATGCTACTGGTCTGCAAGCCAACGGTAAGAGCCGTGCCCGTACCGATGGACGGAGCCGGGTTCAGATTCGTGCCGATCGTGAGCGAATCGAAGTTCCAAGCCGCCACGGTGGTGCTGAGCATTGTCCGGGATTCCATGCTCTCCAGCACCATTGAGGACGCCGCTGAAAGGTGGGACTTCGCAGAACGCTGAATAGTCTTACCATTTGTCGACACGCGCATACACTCTCCAATCTCGAAAACGATCAAGACACCCCGTGGTTAACGGGGAACAATAGACAACCACGCCACGGACATCGCGGCAAACGATACACCTCAGACGACGGCCACGACAGC
>JBEKVL010000859.1:0-2983 GCA_049514055.1 Tepidisphaeraceae bacterium
GGCCTTGTCCGGGTTGCGGTCCCAGTGGAACTGAACCTTGACGCGGCCATATTTGTCGGTGTGGATCTCCTCGCCATCGGGTCCGACCACGAACGCGGTCTGCGGCCCGGCGATGAGCGGTTTGGGCGTGACGCGCCTGGGACGAAATTGCTGCGTGGCCAGGAGAGCCGTGAATGAGACGCGATACGGCGGGGCGTCGGAGGCGCCCTCGGCGACCGAGTCGTAGTCGTCGCTCTCCAACTCGTGAACGGCGCCGGTGACGAGGTACTCCTTGTTCTGGGCGTCGCGCGGGAAGTTCTCGAGCGTGAAGGTGAAGCCCGTCGCCAGACCGCGGACATCGCCCCGGCCACGGACGATTTCGTGGTCGGCCTGGAACTCACCGAGCCTGACCTTGGCGCGCGGCTCGGCATCGGCGGTCTCCATGTAGCCGCCCGGGTAGTCGAACATGTCGAAATCGGGCTGGGCGTGCTGGCGCACGAGGTCGCCCTTGCCGTCCATGGCCTGGGCGGGCTGCTTGAAGTTGTAGTCCGTGACGGAATAGTGCCCAGGCTGGATCTGCTGCTCGACGATCCAGTCCCAGATGTACTCCTGCGTGCGGTCGCCTTGCGTGTGGGGGTAGTAGGGGATCTTGTTGTAGTCTGGAAATGGCGCATGCGAAGCGTACTCGTCGGCCAGAACCATCACGTGCTTGCCGTTCTGGTGGTCCCAGTAGTAGTAGATTCCTTCCTCTTCCATCAGGCGCGAGACGAAATTGAAATCGGTCTCGCGATACTGCACGGTGTATTCACGCTCGACGTAGGTGCCCTTCAGGGAGTTCTCGAAATCGGAAAACCCGCGGTCGCGGAACATCTTCAGGATGATGTCCGGGGCCTTCATGTTCTGGAATATCCGGCAATCGGACGCGCGGGTAAGGAACCACAACCACGGCGAAAGGGTCATCCGATAGTACGCCGTCCTGGTTGATCCACCGGTGTGAACGAAGCGGGAGACAAAGCCGTTGAAGTAGCGTGTCTTGGCATTCCGGAGCAGGAGACGGATGGTGGCGTTGGTGCCGACGATCTTCGAGAAATCGACATCGGGCTCTTCCGACAGCAGCTCCACATCGATCTGAAACGGCCGGCCGAGTTGCTCGATGACCGTGGCGCGCCGGAAGAGCAGCACGTCCGTGTCGAGCGCGGTGTTGATGGCAATCGGCCGGTGTTCCTGGGTTCGTGTCGATGCCATAGCCTTCTACCTCTCAATTCTCGTTTACAGTCGCCGCACCGGCCACCACTTCAAGCATAGGTATACGCGAACTCGTTGTCCTTGACGCCCACATGGATGCTGGTCAGGGGGCGATTCTCCATGAGCCGCGTGAGCACTTCCAGACCGATGGCCGGCAGCATGTTGTTGGTAATCAGGGCCTCGACCATCCGCGCGCCGCGCTCGAGCTCGGTGCAACGGTCGGCGATGAAGTCGAGGAGGGCCGGTTCGTAAGTGAACGGGATCCGGTGGTTCATGGCCACGCGTTTCTCGACGCGGGACAGGTTGAGCTTGATGATCGAGCGCATCATCTCGCGGCTGATGGGATAGAAGGGGACGACCACGAGACGATTCAGCAGCGCATCCGGGAAGACCTTCTTCAGCGGTTCGCGCATGGCCTTTTCCAGGCCTTCGGCGGTGGGCATGAGGTCGGGATCCTTGGTCATGTTGATGATGACATCCTGGGCGGCGTTGGAGGTCAGGAGGATGACGGTGTTCTTGAAGTCGATGTCGCGCCCTTCGGCATCCTCCATGTGGCCCTTGTCGAAGGCCTCGAAGAAGATCTCATGCACGTCGGGATGGGCTTTTTCCACCTCGTCGAGCAGCACGACCGAGTACGGCCGGCGGCGCACGGCCTCGGTGAGCACGCCGCCTTCGCCGTAGCCGACATAGCCGGGAGGCGAACCCTTGAGCGTGGAGACTGTGTGCGCCTCCTGGAACTCGGCCATGTTGATCTTGATGAGGTTCTGTTCGCCGCCGTACATGGCCTCGGCCAGCGTCAAGGCGGTCTCGGTCTTGCCGGTGCCGGAAGGGCCAACGAGCATAAAAACGCCGATGGGGCGCTGCGGATTGTCGAGTTTGGCCCGCGACGTGCGGATGCGTTTGGCGATAAGCTCCAGTGCGTGGCGCTGGCCGATCACGCGGCGCTCCATCAGGTCGGCGAGCTTGAGCACTTGCTCGATTTCGTTCCGGGCCATGCGACCGACCGGGATACCAGTCCAGTCGGCGACAACCGTGGAAATGGCCTGGGCGTCGACACTGGAGATGATGAGCGGCCGCTCGCCCTGCAGTGCGGTCAACTCCGCCTGGATGGCCTGCAAATCGGCCAGCAGTCTGGCACGTTCGGCCTCGGAGAGTGGAGCGGGCGCGGGTTCGGCGGCCGGTGCAGCCTTCGCGGCCGGTGTGGCCCTGGCATCAGCCGGTGTCGCCTTCGCGTCCGCCGGCGGGTTTTTGGGCGCGTCAACTGCGGCGCCGGCACCGCGGAGCTTGCCGCGGATTTCGAGCACCTTCGCGACCAGATCCTTTTCCTTGGCCCAGCTTTCCTCGAGCGCCTTGAGACGCTTGCGTTCTTCATCGAGGCTGGTGGTGATCTCATCCACTCGGGCCTTGTGGTCCATGCCGACGTTGGTTTCGCGGCCGAGAATCCCGAGTTCGGTCTCGAAAACCTGAATCCTGCGACGGGCGTCGTCCACCTCGGCCGGAACCGCGTGCTGGCTGATGGCGACGCGGGCCGAGGCCGTATCGATCAGCTTGACGGCCTTGTCGGGCAGCTGGGCGGCGGGGATGTAGCGGGCCGAGAGCCTGACGGCGGCTTCGAGGGCCTCGTCGAGGATCTGGACCTTGTGGTGTTTTTCGAAGGAGGTGGCGACGGCGCGCATCATCTGGATGCCCTTTTCCTCGGAAGGCTCGTCAACCTTGATGACCTGGAAACGACGAACCAGGGCGGGATCCTTTTCGATGT
>JBEKVL010000860.1:0-2982 GCA_049514055.1 Tepidisphaeraceae bacterium
GGAGGAATGTACGATGTGTCCGGCAGCCCGACTGTCCGCAACTGCTCCTTTAACGGCAATATCGCTACCAACGGCGGCGGAATGTACAACTCGGCCTCATCTCCAGCGCTGACCAATTGCGCATTCAGCGGGAACACGGGTTCCTCAGGGGCCGGCATATGCAACGTGTCCTCCGCGGCCCCCACCCTGGTCAATTGCACATTCGCGGAGAACTCCGGTGTCGCTATCTACAGTTCATCCGCCTCGCCGGTGATCCGCGACTGCATCCTCTGGAGCCCATTGGGAACGGCCATTACTCAGAGTGGAGGCGCGGCCACGGTCACTTACAGCCTTATCAAGGGTAGCTATACCGGTACCGGCAATCTCAACGCCGATCCGCTCTTTGTTCGCAATCCCTCGGGCGCTGACTACGGTGACCTGCGTCTCCAGCCTACCTCACCCTGCATCGACGCCGGTTCCAACGCGGCCATTCCCTCCGGCACCACCACCGATCTCGTTGGCAACACCCGCATCATCGACTATCCCGGCGTTCACGATCCTGGTGCCATCGTCGACATGGGCGCATACGAACGTCAACGACCGCTCACCGTCAGTACAGGTGCTGATACCGGCGCCAGTGAAGGCGCGATGGTCACACGCACCGCATCGTTCACCGATGCGGACATCACTGACACGCTGAGCGCCACCGTCAACTATGGCGACGGCGGGGGAACGATGCCTCTGTCGCTGAACTCCGACAGGAGCTTCCTCCTGAGCCATACCTACGCCAACAACGGCGTATACACCGTCACGGTCAGCGGAACCAGCAGCAACAACGGCTCGGCGACGGGGTCGTTCAAAGTCACCGTTAACAACGTCGCTCCGTCCGTCCTGCTGCCCGCCTCGGTGCGAATGGGCCTGGGGATACCGTTGGCGGCAGCTGGTTCGTTTACCGACCCCGGTATCAACGACACTTGGACGGCGACCGTGGACTATGGCGATGGCTCCGGGCCGCGGGCACTGACACTCAACGCGGACAAGACCTTCAACCTCAGCAAGACCTACGCCGCTCCCGGCACGTATCCGGTCACCGTGACGGTCACCGACAAGGACAACGGCGTCGGCACCGCCACTCTGCTGGCCGATGTCACCGGCATCGTCGGCCGCCACATTTTCTACAACAACAGCTACTACGACGGCAGTAACCCCGCGGCCAACGCCGTCGATGACAATGCCATCGCCACCGATAAACAGGCCCTGCTGCCGGGACAACAGGCAACGTTTGCCAACTACACCAGTTTCAGCAAGGGGATCAACGGCATCATGGTTGACCTAGCCAATCCGGCCAACGGCCAGGGTATTTCGGCGGCGGATTTCCTGTTCCGCGTGGGCAACTCGGCTTTGCCGGATGGTTGGATTGCGGTCCCAGCGCCCAGTGTTACCGTGCGAAGCGGGGCCAGCACCAACCGGATCGAATTGATCTGGCCGGATGGGGCCATCAAGAAGCAGTGGTTGCAGGTGACGGTGCTGGCGGATGCCAATACCGGACTGGCCGCCCCAGATATCTTCTACTTCGGCAACGCCATCGGCGACAGCGGCAATTCCCCCACCGACGCCGCGGTCACCAGTGCCGACGTGCTGGCCGCCCGCGGGCACCCGGCCGCCGGCCCGGTGGCCATAGACAATCCCTGGGACTACAACCGGGACGGCTGCGTCAACAGTGCTGATATGACAGTCGCACAGACGAACCCGACCGTCGGAACTGCCGTGCTGATCCTGCTGGCCGCTCCAGCCGGACATGTCGGCACATTGCCCCTGTTTTCCACGACCGGTCTGATCGGAATAACCCCTGCCGCCGACAGTGTACCCACGGGTATTCTCGGCCAGAAACAGGCGGATTTGCTCTCCTAGCCACCGTAGTGGTGTATCATTATCGGCCGGAGGGCTGCGGTAGCAGTCCCGATTTTGATATTGGAGGCGAAGATGAAGCGAGTGAGTTACCTCGTGACCGGTCTTGTTCTGTTCGTGGCGGGGGCGATCGCCAGTGCCGCGCCGGTCGTCAGCGTTGGAACGGTGGCCGGGCCGCTGAATGGAACCGTGAGCTTTCAGTTGATGGTGTCCGATACAGGTGACGCCGCTACCGAAGACATCGAAGGCATGACCCTGACGCTGCAGGTCGGCGACGGCACAAACACCACCCCCTGGATCGAAGCGGTCGACATGCTCTCCGGAACCATCTGGACCGGCCACGCATCGTTGTCAACGCTCTACCGCCTCGACGACGCCAGTCACCCGCAATTCGCTTCCTGGGGCATCTATACCAACGATCCCGGCGACTATGTGAATGCCAATGGTGTCCTGGCGACGGTCGTCATTGACACCACCGGCGCTACGCCGGGGGATTACAGCCTGAACGTGATCCGTGTCATGGGGTCGGGCAGCGACACGGACTTTCAGAACGGCCTTGGAGAAAGCGTGGGTTCGACGCTGACCAACGGGGTGTTGACGGTTCCCGAACCAACCATGGCCTCGGGGCTGTGCGCTCTGGTCTTGTGCTGTCTGCGGCGGCGGGACCGGGCACATCGGCCTGTGCATGGCTGAGGAAAGATTCGAGGATCGTCAGCTCACCCCATCAACTTCTCCAGATTCTCCTGTGCCCGCTCAAAACCCACCGCCGGCCCGCCCGCGCCGGACCCCTCCAGATGCGGCCGCGGATGATTGTCGATTGCGGTTGCGGCCACACCACCGGCGCCTCCACCAGGCGCGCTACACGCGTTCTCCGCCGCGCAGGCGTTATACACCGCCTCGGCCCCCTTGTTCTATACACTCAAACCTCTCGACCCCGCCAAAACCCCCGCCCGCCTGTAAATAACCCCCAGGATCCGGCGTGGTTCAACTGCGGCAGACTCAAGGTTACACTTCTCGCGGCGACGATGCGGTCGTTTTCATTTGTAACTGCCGCACAAAACAGGAGATACAGCTTCGCGGTCGTGAGCTCTGGTC
>JBEKVL010000861.1:0-2981 GCA_049514055.1 Tepidisphaeraceae bacterium
GCCAGCGTCCCCGCTGGCCCGGAGTGTCAGACGGTTTACGCTTCAGGATGGCCGGCGAGGACGCTGGCCCTGCTCCATCGCGGCGGAACTCGGTGCAGGCTTCCAGCCTGCCGCGGGCTGGAAGCCTGCACCGCAACCGCAATGCCATTTGGGCCGCGATGGACTACTCTGGCCGGGCACCTTTGGCCGCAGGCGGCAGATCGCGCTTGGCGATGTCGCGGAACTCTTCCATGTGCTTCGTCCACGCGGCCTCGAGTTCCTTGACCTTGTCGGGGTTCCCGGCGGCAAGGTCTTTTGTCTCGGAACGATCCGTTTTCAGATTGAAAAGTTCCCACGGAGCCTTGATCGCCGCCACCAATTTCCAGTCGCCAACGCGGATGGCCTTGTTGCCGATGTGATACCAGAAAAGATAGTCGCGCGTCAGCACGTCGTCCCTGGCAAAAGCCGGCACCAGGCTGACGCCAGGCGCGGGCGGAACCGGCTTGCCGTCGTAAGTCTCCGGCCGCTTTCCGCCGGCCAGTTCAAGGACGGTCGGGACGATGTCGATCAGGTGGCCCTGGTCGTGGCGAAACTCGCCGCGGGCGGCGATGCCTTTGGGCCAGTGGACGATGAGCGGCGTGGCGATGCCGCCTTCGTGGACCCACGACTTGTGCAGGCGGAACGGCGTGTTAGCCGCGGTAGACCAGCCGGGGCCAAGGCAGAGGAAGGATTTCGCCGAGCCGGGCGGGGCGGCCGGGTCGTGCTTGTCGCCGCGGTTGAGTTGCTCGGCGCTGGCCCCGTTGTCGGAGGCGAAGAAGACGATCGTGTTGTCGAGAGCGTTCATCGCCTTGAGTTGATCCAGCACCCGGCCGATCTCGATGTCCATGCGGTGGATCATGGCCGCGTGAATCGACATCTTGACGGCCTGGAACTGCTTCTGCTCGGCCGTCAGGTCGCTCCACGGTATGGCCCTGGCAACCTCGCCGGGGCCGATCTGCTTGAATAACTCTGCTTCCTTGAGGTTCCAATCCGGCACGAAATTGGGTTCAAGTCTTGACAGTTCGCAGTTCAGCAGGCCCATCTTCTGAATGCGTTCGTGGCGTTCCTGGCGGATGGCATCCCAGCCCGCGACGTAGCGGTCCTTGTAGACGGCGATGTCCTGGGCGGGTGCTTGTAGCGGGAAGTGCGGGGCGATGAAGGCCAGGTACAGGAAGAACGGTTGCTGGGCCGACTGTTTCTGATGGTCGGCCAGCATGTCGATCGCATATTGGGCGATGGCCGTGGTGGAATAGTAACCCGCATCGGGTTTCACGGCGGGCAACGGCTTGTCATCGAGCGTGTGCAGCTTGGGATAGAAGTTGCGATCGTGATCGTTAATGCAGTAGGACCGGTCAAAGCCGCCGGCCAGCACTGGGCCGTCGATGTGCCACTTGCCGGAGTGGTACGAGCGGTAGCCCAGCGGATGAAGCAATTCCGGCAACAGTCGTGCCCAGGCGGGGCGTTTGCCATTGGCGCCGCCGGCCATATCCGGCAGGGAATCGCGGCGAATCTGATACGGGTAGTAGCCGGAGAGAAGGCACGAGCGCGACGGCCAGCAGCGCGTGGTGTTGTAGAACTGAGTGAAGCGCAGGCCGTTGGCGGCGAGGCGGTCGAGGTTGGGCGTCTGGATCTCGCCGCCGTAGCAGCCGATGTCTGAGAAGCCCATGTCGTCGGCCAGAATGATGACGATGTTGGGCTTATCGGCGGCCATACTCACTACTGGCAGAAGACACAGTGCCAGAAATGCCGCCACCACCTGCCGCATGGTGTTGTATGCGCGCGTTCGGAGTTCAAGCTTCAGCTTGGCTTTGTTCTGAAACACCGGAAAGACACGCTGAAGCGTGAACTCCGAACAGATGCCGTTCGCTGGTGTCATGGCGTGATGCCTTTCATGGTGTCAGATGGCGATTGTACCGCCAGATTCTCACGGCGCCGGGATCACCTGGAATTCCTGAAACGCGGTATTTTCACCGCCGCTATTCGTGGTGACGGGAGCGATCGCCCACACCAGCCAGCGGTAGGAGCCCAGCGGTTTGCCGTCGCTCTGGCGGATGCTGGTGGCGACGAAATCAGCCTCGGCCGGTTTGCCGGTATCGACGTCGATCAGCGGCGTGAAGAAGCGCGTATCCTCGATCTTCCAGCCGGGATCGGTGTCGGCGTTGCTGGCATAGAGCACGAACCGCTGGCGGCCGCGGTTGCCTCCCTGATTGAACGAGAAGGTGTTGATCTGTGCGATCGCTTTGGAAGCGCCGAGATCGAGTTTGTAGAGACCGTTCTGCACGCCGTTGCCGTAGATCGGGCCGTAGTTCTTCGCGAGTTTCCCGTCCACCAGTGCGGCGAGCGGTTCATTCATCGTCTGCGATCCCGCCGTGATCTTCGCCGGCAGCACGGCCGACGCGGCAGCGAGCGGCACCACCTTGAACTCGGGCGTCGGCTGATATTCGGTGACGTCGTACGCATAGTCGCTCACCTCGATCGTCAGCGGACCTTGTTTGCGCGACACCGAGAGCGCCAGTTTCTTGCCGGCGGCGCTGTTCTGCATTTGCTGAACGTCTTTGATGGTCTTCGTCTCTTTGCCATCACAGGCGAGGATGACATCGTCCTTCTGCAGGCCGGCCCTGGCGGCGGGGCTTCCGGCGGGGACGTTCAGCAGCAGCACGCCGTATTCACCGGGCAGGCCATAGGCGGAGCGATCGCCCAGGCCTGAGATGTCGCGGACCTGAGCCTGCCAGAGATGACTCGGCCGTTTGACGGCGACCTTTTCGGGCTCGGCAACGGCCCCTTTCAGCAATGGAATCTCCGGTGTCCGCGCGATGGCCTTGAGTTTCGGGCTGACGACGCCGAACTGGTCCATGGGGAAATTGACGAATCCAAGCGTCAATGCCGGCGAACCATCCTTCACCCGGAAGTCGCCGGCGACGGCATCGACGAACTGGGCGTCGGCAACGATCGAGTGCTCATCG
>JBEKVL010000862.1:0-2979 GCA_049514055.1 Tepidisphaeraceae bacterium
GCCACGCCCGCTCGACCGGCGCCAGCAACGCCAGATTCTCGCCCACGAAGGACTGCATCCCGTGCAGCAGTTCGAGATGTTCCAGACAAACCGATTCAGTAGGTGCCAACGATGACCTCAAGGTGGAAACGACACCGCCGCATGTCCATGCGGCAGCTCTAAACCTGGCAAACCTTTCCGCACTGAACTATAGGCAGCTCCCGTCCCCAAAACCCCGAGAATCCCCCGCCACGATCGCCGATCACGGATCACCGGCGGCTCATCGTGGGCAGTATCCACCCTACGTATTTATTCCCCGCCCCATTTTCTGAAGCACCTCTCCCACATTACCGATTCCTAATGCAGGATCACCACTTTGTTCGGTGCGTCGGAGGACGTTGTTTATCGGAGCTGCCGTGCTGATCGTCCCCATTCACGAAGCACAACCCGGCATGAAGCTGGCCGCCAGCGTCATCAGCCCGGAAAACGCCGAGCATGAGTTGCTCAAACGCGGCTACACGCTCGACGCGGCCGTCATCAAACGCCTCCACGATCTCGGCATCGAATCCCTTTACGTCGATTATCCCGGCCTGGAGGACCTCGACCGCCAGCTCGGCCCCGACCTCAGCCCCTCCCTGCTCAAGGTTTACGGCCAGATCAAGGCCACCATCGCCGCGGTTCAGAAGACCGCCCAGCCAACCGTCGGCTTCGCCGATTATTACGTCGCCATTCGGGAAATGGTCCTCACGCTCCTGGCCAACGGCAGCCATCCGAACTACATCGACCTCATTGCCTCGCGCCTGGGCAATGACGCCATCCACCACGCCGCCGCCGTCTCGCACCTTGCCCTCACGCTCGGCATCCGTCTGCACGGCTACCTCATCACCCAGCGCAAACGCCTCAGCGCCGGCCACGCCACCGAGGTCATCAACATCGGCGTCGCCGGAATGCTCCACGACATCGGCCTGGCAAAGCTCCCCGAGCACATCCGCGCCGTCAGCGACACCGCCCCGCCGGCCAACCCCGCCCTCCTCGCCGAATGGCAGTCCCATTGCCACCTCGGCTACGCCATGCTCCGCGGCGGCATCGAATCATCCGCCGCCGCCGCCGTCCTCAATCACCACCAGCGTTTCGACGGCTTCGGATTCCCCGTAATCCGCGGTCACGACGGCAATCGCCTCGGCCACGAAGGCCAGCGGATCCACGTCTTCGCCCGGATCCTCAGCGCCGCCGACCTCTTCGACAACCTCGCCCATCCCCCCGGCCACTCCTCGCGTCGCTGCAACGCCACCGTCCATCAGCTCATCGAAACACGCTTCAAACAGTGGCTCGACCCCGTCATTCACCGCACCCTCCTGGCCACGGTGCCCCCCTACCCGCCCGGAACCCGCGTCCACCTGACTGCCGGCCAGCATGCCGTGGTCGCCGCCATCGATCCCGACCACCCCTATCAACCCACCCTCCGCCTCGTCACGCCCGACGGCCGGCTCTCCGACGACCCCCCGATCTGCCTCACGCAGCCCGGTGCCCCGCAGATCGTCCGTCACCACCCGCGTGTCGCCGCGTGACCCCGCAGGACCACCGCGACACGGGC
This sequence comes from Tepidisphaeraceae bacterium, assembly GCA_049514055.1. Taxonomy (GTDB): domain Bacteria; phylum Planctomycetota; class Phycisphaerae; order Tepidisphaerales; family Tepidisphaeraceae; genus JANYKD01. The sequence continues at coordinate 1,574 of JBEKVL010000862.1, forward strand.
GAACCCACCGGGCACGCCGACTTCCGATTCGGCTCCTTCCGCCGATTCGCCAACCGGGGAAACGGTGGAGGCCGGCGAAGACGCCGGGCCTGCGACGCAGTCCGTCCACGCCTTACGCCGCCGCGTGCTTGGCCGCCACGGCCATGATCCACTTCCGCAGCGCCATGGTCTGGCCTTCCCAGCCGGCGCCGATGCGGTGCTTGAGGAAGGCGTCGAAGATGCCGTCGATGGCCTCGCTGAGATTGCGAAGCATGGCGATGCGCTCCTCGAACAGCGTGCGGTCGTTGTCGGCCTCTTCCACGTCGGGAAACTTGGCGCTGCCGACGGCGAAGTTCTCGCCGGCCAAACCGAGGTCGAAGGTGATCCCGCCGGTTTCCAGAAGCATGTTCAGCTTGCGCGGCACCTTGCCGCTGCGCAGGGCGTCCTGGGCCTCGGGCATGTGCGTCGGGCCGTCGCCGCGCAGGCCGTCTTTGCCGCTGATGCCATAGGCGCATTCGAGCTCGAGCGACTTGTCAATGACGATGGCCACCTCGCCGGATTCGGTCTTGATCGTGCCGTGCCTGGTCTCGATCTCGTGCCAGAGCCAGAGCAGAAACTCATCGCCGAAGAAATCCTTGGGCCGCGGCCCCTTGGCCACCCACGGGTATTCCGGCCACTGGCTCTCGCCCTCGGGGCCGAGCACGAAACGCGTGGGCTTGGTGTCCTCGTATTCGCGCCGCTTGCCGGCGGCCTCGCAGAATTCCAGGGCCAGCGTGCCGGCCGAGACGGGCTCGAGCTGCAACTCGAACGTCCGCTCGAACAACTCCAGCAGCTTCTCGGCCGACGTGCCGGAGATCGGCGTGTAGAGCGTCTTGGTGGGGAAATCCCAGAGGATGGGAAACAGTTTGCTGCGGCGGAATTTGCCGCTCTTGAGATCCTCGTCGAGCTTGGCCTTGACGGTCTCCTTCACGTCCTGCTTCTGCTTCTTGCTGATGAACCCCGACGGATTTCCCGCGGCCGTGGCGTCTTCTTCCATGAGCTGATATGCCTTCTTGACGTCGCCGGGCACGCGGTTGGTGTCGATGCGCAGGGCGAAGTGAAGGGCCTCGGCGAAGACGTTGCGCTCGAAGGTGAACTTCTGATCGAAGATGTGCCGGCCGCCCGACCAGCCGTATTCGACCTCCTCGGGGACGCCGTATTCGCCGACCTGGAGGATGTACGCCTCGAGCTTGTCGAGCACTTTTTCGTCGATGGCTTTCGGATGCTTGCCGAGGACTTTGAATCTCTTGAATGAAACCGATCCGCTGGCGAATCCCATTGCGTCTCCTGTAGGGTGCGTGAAATCGAAGATGGGGGATGGTAACAACGCGGGCGGGCGATTCCAGTGGCGCGTTCGGAGTACCGCCTTCAGGCGGTCTTGAAAACCG
>JBEKVL010000863.1:0-2977 GCA_049514055.1 Tepidisphaeraceae bacterium
ATGGTCAGGTAAATGTGGTCCTGTTGCCCGCGGCGGAAGTTGGCCAGTTGGATGCTCGAAATCGGACCGGGAATCCCGCGGTCCTCCTCGGGATGCAGCTTTTCCGTACCGGGGAAAAACAACACGCCGTCGCCGTTGATGAAGCCCTGGTCGATTTTCGGCTTGTTGGGCTGGCCGCGGTTGTCGAAGGTGACGGGGTTGGCCCAGACGTTCTGGTTCCGCTCGCCCTGCTTCTGGCTGTTGTGCTGCCAATGGTCGGCATGCCAGTAGAAGTAGCCGTCAGCGTCGTGCTTGAAGGCGGCCCAAGCCATCATCCGGCAGTCGGCCGCGGGGGCGTCGACGATGATCGCCCCGGACGCCGGTCGCCCGCCGTTGTAGAACCACTGCTGCTTCCCCTGGGTGTGCAAGTGTTGCACCATGTCCACCCGGAACCCGCCGGCCGGCGAGCACCAGATATCGATGGCGTCCTTGAGATGGTCGGTGTATTGGTGGGTGACCAGCGTCGGCAGCTTTCCGCCGGGGCCAGGGTTGGAATGGATGTTTTCGCAAATCCGCTTGATGTACGGGAACTGGCGGGGGCTCGGCTCGTCGGGCAGGTAGGCAAACGTCAACTTGCCCGGCAGCGTCTTAGCGAGGAACGTCATCCACTGGTCCGAGTCTTTGGCGGCGCCTTCTCGAGTGTCGAATATCTTGCCCACGCCAAAAAACGTTCGCGGCACGACCACGTTGCCCACGCCCTGGCCAGGGCCTTCGTAGCCTTTTTCAGCGGCGAAATCGGCGCCGGTGTATCGGCCCATGTCCCGCTTGACGTCGGAAACACTGTTGCCGCCGACCAACTCCAGCCGGTGGCGATGGGCCAATCGGTGAAAGGCGGGCACGGCTTCCGCGCTCCCCATGTAGGTTTCAAGTTGATCGACCTCGAAGCTGATGATCGCCCTCAAGCTGTTTGCGTCGGGCAGAGTAAAGTTGAAGACTTCCAGTTCGACAGGAATGGCCTTCGCGCCGCCGTTCCAGTGGACCGTCACCTGGCCAAGGTAAATGCCGGGGGAGAAACCCTTGGGAATGTGGACGTCGATCCAGAACGCCTGGTTCTGGCGGGCGGCAACGGCCAGCGGAAAACCGCCCTTGCCCACCTTGGCGTTTTCGGGCACCAGTTGCACCGGTGTCCAGCCCAGCGGATCGATTGGCGAGTAGCCCTTGCCGGGCATGCTGGTCCAAGACGCCGTGGTCGGCAGGGTAACGTTGAGGCAGTTCTCGGAAAAAATCTGGATGGGCCGGTCGACATATTGCGTGGGATCCTTCTCGGGAACCTTGTAGACTATCAAAAATGCTCTTCCCGCCGCGTCACCGGAAAAGTCCAACCGGGGCAGAGCAACCGTCAGGCCGTTCAGTGGCTTGTCCCCAGCCTCGACGATCACCTGGAACGCCACAATCTCATTGCGGGCCCCGAAAATCTTGATGGTCTTGCCGTCCCAGGCGCTGTTGCCGGCTTTGTTGGGGTTGTTGAGGTCATCTCGCTTAACCTTCTCCGTGTCGTTGACCGCCCAGATGACTGGCTTGGCCGGGACGGCCCCCGCCCCTGGGGCCGGAGCCAAGGCCGTTGCCAGCGCCAGCGCCGCGCAATAAAGACGCATCCACATGTCGAACGCTCCCTGCCTACCTCTGAGCTTCCTCCACGACCACCGTGCGATTGGTCGTGACGCCCCTTTGCTCGACCATCGTGCCCGAAGGATAGAACTCGACGCTGACGTCCACCGTTTGCCGATCGCCCAGGCCAAAGTGCCGCTCGGTCTGCGTATAGCTGTAATAGCTGTGACAGACCTGACGGGCCCAAATGGCCACCTGCTCATAGCCCACCAGTTTTTTTGCATCACCCAAGCTGCCGGCTTCATACACACGGATCTTGGCGCCGGCGGCCCCCTTGTTGCCCACCAGGCCGATCGGCCGCACGTTGAGCCAATGCCGCTTGGGCAGGTCATTGTGATAGACCTTGACGCGGCGCTGGTCCCGGTAGTCCGCGCTCTTGAAGCCCAGAAGGTCGATCCGGCCATCGCCGTCAATGTCGCCGAAGCAAAGCCCGCCATCCACCGCAGCGTCGGAGTAGTCATCGATACTCCATGCCTTATTCATATAGGCGAAGTGGCCGCCGCCCGTGCCTTTGAGCACGTACAGGAAGTTCCGGCCGTTCATGATGACGTCGGGGATGCCATCGTTGTCCAGGTCCACCGCCACGGCCATGCCCCAGTTGGCGTAGATGGGTCGGGTCGCCCTTTCCATGCCGGTCACGGCGCCGGGCAGCTTGGTGAATTTGCCCTTGCCGTCGTTGAGGTAGACCGTCACCTCCCTGGCGTGTTCCAGGCAGATCAGGTCCAGCGATCCGTCGTGGTTGAAGTCGCCGACGCCCATAATTTGCAGCCCGGCTTCCGCGAGGCCGCAGATCTTGGTGGCGTCGGTGAAATGCATCTTGCCGTCGTTGAGGTAAATGCGCGAGCGACCGGTGTGCTCCTCCTCATAGCCGCGCATGCTCACGATCAGGTCGATGTGACCGTCGCCGTTGAGGTCCACCGGTATCATCGAAGCACCGTCTTTCCAGCCCGCATTCAACAGCCCCTGCTTGGTCCCGACCAGTGCGCCTTGGCCGTCGCCCCGGTCCCAGGTGATCGAGCCGCGCGGGCCTTCGTGCAACCAATCGATCTTGCCGTCGCGGTCGATGTCGATGATCGCGTTCTGGCGGGCCTGTCCGCCGCCGAGGTCCATGCGCGTGGCGGTGAAATCGATGCGTCCAGGAGTGGAGCGGTTGAGCCACCACTTGCCCCCGCCGTCGTTGAAAGTCATCTGGAGGTCCAGCTTGCCATCCTCGTTGATGTCGTAGGCCAGGTGGATTTCCGAGGGCGGGATCGTGCCGCCGGCCGCATCGACGTAGGTGAAATGACCCTTGCCGTCGCCCAGCGCGGCAGTCGTGCCTCTCTGCGAGTGG
>JBEKVL010000864.1:0-2973 GCA_049514055.1 Tepidisphaeraceae bacterium
GTGGGTCCGTGACCCACCGCTTCGCACATGGCGTCCCTGAACGCCACGCCCCTCAACATGGCAATCTCGATGACGCAATCGGTGGGTCATGGACCCACCCTACAGTTTTGTCACATCGCCGGCACATCCACCCACCGTCGTTCCCTCCAACTCTGCAGGCCGAGTTCGGCCAGTTGCACGCCTTTGGCGCCTTCGCGCAACGTCCAGCGGAAGGGGGCGTCGGTGGCGACATGCTTCAGGAAAAGCTCCCATTGAATCTTGAAGGCATTGTCGTATTCGACGGCATTGGGAACCTGCTGCCAGCCCTGGTAGAAATTGATCGGCTGCTGGATGTCGGGGTTCCAGACGGGCTTGGGGGTTTCGCTGATGCTCTGCACCCAGGCCTCGCGCAGGCCGGCGACACAGGTTCCCTTCGTGCCGTCGACCTGGATGGTCAGCAGGTCGTCGCGGCGGACGCGGACGCACCAGCTCGAATTGAACTGGCAGACGGTGCCGTCTTCGAGCAGGAAGATCGCGTAGGCCGAGTCGTCGGCGGTGGCCTTGTAGGGCTTGCCGCGCTCGTCCACGCGCTCGGGGAGGTCGGTGGCGGCATGGGCGACGAGGGATTTGATCGGGCCGAAAAGATTGGTGATGACGTACTGCCAGTGGCAGAACATGTCGATCATGATGCCGCCGCCGTCTTCGGTGCGGTAGTTCCAGCTTGGCCGCTGGGCGGGCTGGTCCTCATCGTGGCCGGTGAAGACCCAGTAGCCGAAATCGCCGCGGACGGAAAGGAGCTTGCCGAAGAAGCCCTGCTGGCGGAGCTGCTTGATCTTGCGCATGCCGGGGAGCCAGAGCTTGTCCTGGACGACGCCGTTCTTCAGCTTGGCATCCTCGCATAGATTGGCCAGGCGCAGGGCTTCGGCCGTCGTGGTGGCGGTGGGTTTTTCGCAGTAGATCGCCTTGCGGGCTTTGACGGCTTTCTCGACGAAGGCGGCACGCTGCAGGGTGCCGGAGGTGTCGAAGAAGACGCCGTAATGGTCGTCGCCCAGGGCGGCGTCGAGGTCGGTGGTCCATTTCAGAGGCTTGCCGATGACGGCCGGGCCGTGGATTTCGGCCAGGGCGCGGACTTTGTCGGCGTTGCGGCCGACGAGGATCGGATCGGGCATCAGACGTAGATCGTCGGAAACCTTCACGCCGCCCTGTTTCATGATCGCCAGGATGGAGCGGACCAGGTGCTGGTTGGTGCCCATGCGGCCGGTGACGCCGCTGAGAATGACGCCGATGGTGCGGGTTTCCATTTGGTTCCTTCTGTAGCCGCGATCGGTGATCGCGGTTTTCTGTGGCTGCGATCGGTGATCGCGGGTGGCGGCCCGCCGCGATGAACCATCGCGGCTACAGATCTACGTTGCCAGCGCCGCGTCATCCTGAGCGTACTCGCGAAGGATCTGGCTCTGGACTACATGGCCAGATTCCTCGCGAGTACCCTCGGAATGACGGAATTTGACCGCGAACAACGATAAGCGAATCTCAACGCCTATTGTCTACCCGATTCAGTCGAAAAAGTGTAGGTACATCGCTCCGGTGGCCAGCCTGCGGAGGTAGACGGCCAGTTCCAGCAGGTGGTAGTCGCCCCACATGCTCGATTCGCCGCACGGCACCTTTCGGCCGGGTGGAATGTGGTCCCAGTTGTTGGGGCGATGGTAGACGGAGTGAAGCAGGAGTCCCTGGTGCGACGGCGATTCGGACAGATAGGGCGCGGCCAGCAGCGTGCGGGCAATGGTCAGGCCGGCCTGGGTGTAGCGCTGGCCGTTGCCGCCGAGGTATCGGCCCAGCCGTAAGAGTCCCTGGGCGGCGATGGCGGAAGCGGATGAGTCGACGGGCTCGTGGTCGTTGTATGGGTCGGCGGGTCGGCCGCGCCAGTCGCCCAGATTCGCCAGGCCCGGCGCGCCGTCGTCCCAGTAGACGATGCCGTCGGCCGCGGCGCAGTCGTCGAGGTAGTGATCGGCCGTGGCTTTGGCGGCCTGTTCGTAGACGGCGATGACATCCTGTTTCGCCAGGCCGACCGACGCCTGGAAGCGCTCGGCGTCGATGGACGCAATGAACTCCAACTCTTCCGCGTATCCGAGGATGGCCCAGGCCAGCCCGCGCGTCCAGGTGCTGAAGGCCGAGTACCCCTGCTGGGTGCCGCGGCAGCGGAAGTTGCCGGCGTTGCGGTTGAAGACGGCCTCGTGGGCGGTGCGGCCGCGGACGTCGTAGGTGTGCGGTGAATCGCCGTGAAAAATAATGTACTGGTTGGTACACAATGCATGCAGCACGGATCGCTTGAGCAGGTCGGCGGCCTTGTCGTTCTCGTGCATGAGCTTGTGGCCCAGTTGCCAGGCAACACCGAGGATACGGATGGTGCGCATGGTGTCTACAAAGAGCGAATGCGGGCCGTTGAAGGAGTAGATGTAGCCCAGGCTCGAGGCGCCGGCGGACATGGGTGAAGGTTTGCCGGCCGGGACGCCCGACCAGCGGGCCGCCTGCACGGCGCCGCTGGCCTTGATGGCCATTTCGTAGAACGCCAGTTCCCACTCGTTGTGCGGGATGCGGCCCTCGCGCATAAGCCGGCGGAGGTTGCCGTAGGTGCTGAGGTTGTTGAAGCCGTGGTCGTGGACGCCGACGTGGCTGACATGCGGGGCCATGAAGCGGACGGTGTTGCGGCGGCCGAGGTCGAGCAGATCCTGCTCGCCGGCGGCGTCGAAGACGAGGATGGCGCTGCCGTAGACGAACCCCTGGGTCCACTCGGTCCAGCCGCGCGTGGTGTAGCGGCCATCGACCGTGAAGACGGGAGTGCCGCGCGAGGCATCCCAGGTGCGGTCGAGGTCGCGCACCTTGTTTGCAGCCAGATCGAAGAGATGGTCGAGTGGCCTGGCAAGGTCGGATTCGGTAATTGAGGGATTGGTGATCATGCGAATGTTCTCCGGTGGCAACGAGTGTGGTGAGACTTGG
>JBEKVL010000865.1:0-2969 GCA_049514055.1 Tepidisphaeraceae bacterium
GGACGCGGAGCCCAGGAAGAAGATCCTCCTGCCCATCCTGACCGGGGATCATTCCCGGCCTGTCACGATTGCAACTGCCGAAATGGTAGGCAATTACGCGATACAACTTACCTGGACGGACGGGCATTCGGCGGGGATCTATTCCTTTGTGTATCTGCGTGAACTGGCGGGCTCAGCGCCGCCGCCGGCAAAGTAGGCGGCCGGCCTTCCTGTTGTTCTCCGGATTAACTGTTTGCAAAACGTGCAAAACACGATAACATTATAGAGCGTTGAAGAGCGTTCGACATATCGCCACTCATGTCTGGTGGAACAAAAAGTCTGGTGGAAGCATGCGGCGCCGCGCTTTCAGTCTTGTGGAACTGCTCGTGGTGATTGCCATTGTGGCAATCCTCATAGCCATCCTGTTGCCAAGTATCAACCAGGCGCGCAACCAAGCCAATTGCACGGTGTGTTTGAACAACCTCCGGCAGATCGGGATGGCTGTCAACGTGTACATCCACGATCACGACGATCTGCCGCCCTCCGTCATCATCACCCCGACAAAGTCCAACGCGCCGACCGGTATGATGCTCATGGCATCCCGCTCGACGGGCCTGATGGTGCTGTCGAGACAGGGCGATTTCAGCCGGCGAAACCTTGCCTGTCCTGAAGGATGGGCCTCGGGCGGGACGAGCGAGTGGTACGATTCGATGGGCATCAACGCCAGCGGCGTGGCCTACATGGATTACGCCTACTGGGCCGGCCGCTTTCCGCCGCAGGATGATTTCGACGTGCGCTACGCTTCGTTCAAGTACTCGATCCGTGAGAAGGCAATCAAGATTCTGGCAACGGACATCGTTGTCGAACTGGCAACAGGCGCCTCGCTCCTGCCGTTGACCGGGGCCGGCAACCACGCATCGAATCACGACGGCCGTCCGTCCGTGATCACCCAGACCGACGGCGAGCACCATCCCCTGCCCGTCAACAACTTCATCAACTCCCGCGGAATGTCGGTGCTGTTCTCCGACTACCACGTGGCCTGGTTTCCGGCCGAGAAGCTGACCCAGTCGAGCGACGGCCTGGTGTATCCGCCGTGCGATCAGTGGTAAGCCCCTTGCGTTACAGTCGTGTCCAAAGTAGGGCCAGCGTCCTCGCTGGCCTTGTTTGGCAAAACACGTTTTCCGGCTGAGAAGAAGGCCGGCGAGAACGCTGGCCCTGCTATTCGCTCAGCCGAACATCCGCCACCTGCAACTCCACATTGCGATAGCCGTTGTATTCGTTGATCCCCGGCTCGGCGGCGACGTCGATCCGTGAACCCGCCTTCAGCGAATCGGCCAGATCGGGCCGATTGAAGGCGATGCACTTCATCGTCGTCCCGTTCTGCCGCACCAGCAGTTGAACATGGTCGCCGGTCTTGCCGACGCGGCGCGGCGCCGACGTCAACTCTACATCGCGGCAACAAAGCAGCGGCCGGCGATTGGACGTGCCGAACGGTCCCAGCCGCTTGAGATCGTTTACCATCGCCTCGGTCACCTGCCCAAGCGTGGCCGTGCAGTCGAGGCGTAATTCGGGCACGAGCATCTCGGGCGTGATGCAACCGGCCGCGTGATCCATGAACGCCTGCCGGAAGGCGTCGAGTTTGGCGGTCTCCAGCCGCAAACCCGCGGCCATTTCGTGCCCGCCGCACGTCTCCAGATGCTCGCGGCATGCCTCCAGCGCCTTGGCCAGATGGAAACCGGAGATCGACCGCGCGCTGCCGTGGCCATGGCCGTCGGCCAGCGCGATCATGATCGCGGGCCGATTGAGCTTGCCGACCACCCGCGAGGCGACGATGCCGATGACGCCGGCGTGCCAGCCCTCGGCCGCCAGCACCACGCCGCGGCAGTCGTCGCGGTCGTAGCCGTTTCTGGTGGCCTGCTCCATCGCCTCCTGGAATATCTGGCGCTCGAGCGCCTGGCGGGCGCGGTTCTGGGATTCCAGTTCTGAAGCAATGACGCCAGCGCGAGGCAGATCGGCTACTGTCAACATCTCGACCGCTTCACGGGCGTGGCCCATCCGACCGCACGCGTTCAGCCGCGGCGCCAGCAGAAAACCGACGTGATAGGCGTCGAGCTTCTGGCCGGTCAGACCGGCCGATTCGATCAGTGCCCGAATTCCGACCAGGCTACTTCGCTTGAGCCCCAGCAGGCCAAAGTGCGCCAACAACCGGTTTTCGCCAGTCAGGGGCACGACATCGGCAATCGTTCCCAGCGCCGCCAGCGACATGGCCTCGACAAGAAACTCGCGGAATTCCTGGCTGACGCGGTCGGCGTTGTTGTGTACCTGGCCAACCCCCCAGGCCAGTTTGAACGCCACACCGGCGCCACAGATGTTCGGGTTCGGATATGTCGGAGGACCATCGGCCATGGGCAGACGCGGATGGACAATCGCGAAACACTCCGGCAGCATGGGCGTGTGCGTCTCGTGCGACTCGCGCCACTCGTGGTGATCGGAAATAATCAGGTCCACCCCGCACTTGCGGCAAATCTCGGCCTGCTCGATGGCCGTCACGCCGCAGTCCACCGTGATGATGAGCTGCGCCCCGGAGTCACAGATCTGGGTAATGGCCTCGGAGTTCAGCCCGTAGCCTTCGTCGATACGATGAGGGATGTAGAAATCGGCCTGTCCGCCAAGTTTGCGGATCGCGTGCCAGAGGATGGTGGTGGCGGTGATGCCGTCGACGTCATAGTCGCCGTAGATGACGATGCGCTGCTGCTCGCGAATGGCCCGCTCGATACGCCGGGCGGCCGTTTCGAGATTGGGCATCAGCCGCGGATCGTGCAGCAGCTTCATGTTGGGATTGAGGAACTCGAACGCCGGCTGCGGCTCCTTGATGCCGCGATTGATGAGAATCTGGGCGATGACGGGACTGGTGCGAAGCGCCTGGGCGAGCGTGGCGGCCGCCTCCGTGGGCTCGGTGATGATCCAGCGGCGTGATGGTTGCATCCGTG
>JBEKVL010000866.1:0-2959 GCA_049514055.1 Tepidisphaeraceae bacterium
TGTCCGGCAAGACCGCCAGTGTCGTGGTGAAATTACACCGAGGCCAGTCCATCACCGGCACGGTCACGGATAACGCGGGCAAGCCGATCGCCGGAGCGGTTTTTACCATCAGTATCCTGAAGAACAAAGATGGTTCATGGAATCCGAACGAGACACAACTCAGCTTCACCAGCGATGCGCAGGGGCATTTCACGGTCTCCGGCCTGCCCGTGGGCATTGGCACCCTCTCGCTCTACATCGCCAACCCGTGTGACTGTGACTGGCAACAGCCGGCGCCGCTGGATATCGAAGTGCCGGCGCAGGGTCCGATTGCCGTCACGCTGACCCCCACGGTGTGGCACACCCTGCACGGCCGCGTGGTGGATGCGATGCACCACCCGCTGGCCGGAGTCACCGTCACCGTCAGCGTGTCGTTGCAGAATGTGCGGCAACAGCTCACCGCCGTCACCGGCAAAGACGGCGGCTATCAACTGGCGAAGATCCCCGCGGGGTGCCGGCTCACCCTGCTCTCGCTGCGGAAGGCGGGGTATAGCCGGTGCGGCACGGGTTCGCTGACGCATGCCGGCAGCGAGACCATCGACGATGCGATGATGGCGGCCAACGCCACCGTGCGCGGGAAGGTGTGCGACGCCGGCGGCAAGCCGGTGCCGGGCGCGACGGTGGTCTCCGCCGAAGGCGGGCTCTCCCTCCGCACCGTCACCGATGCCGCGGGCGCCTTCACGCTGCCCGAGCAGCCGGGGGGCGAACTGCACCTGGTCGCGGCCACTGCTGCGGGTGGCGGGCTGGTCACCTGCCCTATGTCGACAGATGGCAAAGCAAGGTCAGATATCCGCATCACCTTCACCCCCGGTTTGGTGTCCAAACCGCACGATATCGCGCTGGCGCTGAGCCTGCTCGATGCGGACGGCAAGCGGCCTGCGGACAAGCGCCGTTTCGATCGCGCTGCAACGATTCGCCTGATCGCCGACCTCGATATCGCGCAGGCGATGCGGCTTGCCAGGGCCGGCAATGAGCCGGTCGCCGCGGATTTGCGCGCCTATCTGCTCGCCAGGCAAGCGGAGCAGGACCCGTCGAAGATCGATGCGCTATTGCTGCAGCCGATTGCCGAGGGCGTGCCCGCCTATCTGCTCGCCGGCAAAGCGAAAAAGGACCCGTCGAAGGTTGACGAGATCCTCAACCAATTGAATATGCTGAAGAACAGCGACTGCAAGCTCTATGCCGCCGTGGAAATCGGCATCGCCGTGGTGAAAAATGACCCCGAGTTGGCCGCGCAATTATATCGCATCGCGAAGCCGCTCTATGACAAGTTGGCGCACGGTAGCGATGCCCAAAAGGATATCGACGGTCTGGGCTCGTTCGATGATATTTCCCTGCGCACCCTCACCCTTGCCGCGTTGTTGCAGAAGAGCGCCGACGTGGACGCCATGCTCGCCCAATTATGTGCGTTGGCCAAACCGCCCGAGGACCGATTCATTATTCCGCCGTTGGCCGAAGCGGCAGGCCGGGTGAGCCCGGAGTTCGTCTTCCAGGTCTGCGACCGTCTCGACGCGCAGGACCAAAGTCCCTATCTGGGCCTGGCCGTGAGCGAGTTGGCGCGGCATGACGCAGCCGCGGCGGCGCGGCTGCTGCAGATGATCGAGGCGAAGAACGACAGTGTGCCTCCCAACATGGTCGTGCTGCTCATCAACTCGTTGGGAAAAACGGACGCGGCCTCGGCGCTGGCGTTGGCCAAAGCGCAGCCGGACAACCTGCGCTCCGCCGCGCTGCTGGCCGCGGCGGCCTTCCAACCGCGGGAAGTGGCCCGGACGCTGCTGCAGGACATGTTCTCCCAGGAAGCCAAACCGACTTTCGAGGACGTGGTCAAGGTGAACGCCATCGACCCGGAGCTTGGGAAAGCGCTGTATACGAAATACCTGCAACCCCAGCAACCGAAGAGTGACACGAATGACCTCCGCGAGCTCACGGACTGCGCGAGATACGCCTTCGAAATCAGCAGCCTCGATCCGCTGGAGGCGCGCTTGCTGATCGAAACGGCCTATGCGCGGGCGAAAAGCCTGCCCGCGGAGGAGCGGGCGGAAAGCGTGCCCGAGGAGAACCGCATGAACTTCCTGTCGAACTTCCGGGCCATTTTTCCCCTCGACCTGAACCGCGCCATGGCAGTGTTCGATGCCCTCGACAACAAGAACGGCAATGACCTGCAAGGGATCATGAAGTACATCCTGATGTCGCGCGAGGAACGGGTAGACACGATAGAGCACGGGTTCGACCGTTGAAATTTCCTGCTCCTACTCCTACTCGGTGAGATAGCTCGGTATTTGAGTAGGAGCAGGGGTTGTTTGCGTTTGTCCATGGATGGAAGGTAAGCCTAAATTCAGGGGACAGTCCCGTACCGGGCGTTACCGATTATACATGGTTCAGACGGCCTGCACGGCATTCTTACGCCCACCGGGCATTGGCGGCGAGGACAGTCCCCGGCCGGAATCATTATATAGATCGATCATCTGTTATTGGTTGGCCCCGGATTGACTCTCTATATATGGAACCGATTCACGAAGGGATGACTGGATGCATCGTATACTCGCTATACTTTCGCTGCTCATACTCGCGCTCGGCGTCGCTTCCGCCGTCACGGTAACCGGCAAAGTCGTCGGGCCGGACGGCAAGCCCGTCATGGGGGCGAATGTGTATGTGGAGCTGCTTGGTGAAGATAAATCCGTGGAGTTGCTGGCCGATGCCGCGGGCGGCTTCTCCGTCGAGGTGGCGCAGCCGATCGGGTATGATGCCGATATCTGCGCGTATGCGCCCGGATACACGCTGAGCGAGGCGAGGCTCAAGCAACGGGGCAATGTCATCACCCTCGGCAGCGGCGCTTCGATCAGCGGTACGGTCACTGCCGCGGACGGCAAGCCGTTGGCCGGTGTGCCGGTCAGGCTGCTTAGCGTGAACTGGATGGATAACA
>JBEKVL010000867.1:0-2957 GCA_049514055.1 Tepidisphaeraceae bacterium
TGCCGATGTGTACGCTGAGCATACCGACTCCTTTCGATATGGGATGCAACAACCTCACTATCGACTGGAGTCGGTCCATTTCTGTGCCCACCTCAAAGTGTCAGTTGGATTTGAACCACGCCCGAAAAGGACGGTTTCCTTTACCTGTTGCCAACACCCCTCGCCGCCCATAACCACCTTTCGGACACACCTTTATGCCTTGCATCCCCAACGCCGCCATCGCCAGAACATTTTTTTCACTCCATCCGCTACTGACCACTGACTCCCGACCACTGACTCGCCATCGCCAGAACACTCTCTTGCCGCGTACCCGACATTGGGCTTCTCGCCCGAACTCCGAACCGGGCATTCAGGTCAAATGCCATCGCCCTGGATTGACGACTCACCCGCCGGCCGTGCTATAATCCACTATCCCTTGCGGAGGTCACCATGCAGCAGCAGATCTACAGTTCGCGGGATCTCGCCGAAGCCCATTTCGTCAAGGGCCTTCTCGACATGGAAGAAATCCCCGCCACCGTTCAGGGCGGGCCTCTTCAGGCGGTTCTGGGAGAAAGCTCATCCACGGCCGAGTCGCTGCCCTCGGTCTGGGTGGACGAGGAAAATGTCGGCCGTGCCATGGAGATCATCACCGAAATGAAGCAGGGAGGGCCGGCCGCGACCGAATCAACCAAGACCTGGACCTGTCCCAAGTGCGCCGAAGTCATGGAAGGCCAGTTCAGCAGTTGCTGGCAATGCGGGACGAGCCGTCCCGAGCCGACGCCAACAGTGTGATCCTGGAATCAGTCGCGTGGATGCGATTCGGCATCGTCGTGCTTGCTGCGGATGTGTCCACCCAGATCGGTGACCACCGCGCCGCACATCGGGCAGGTGATCGGCCCGGCTTGCGCCCGTCGCCCTCCTCCGCCTCCCCGTCGGCGTTCGTGCCCCCTGTCGTGCCTCCTGGGGCCTGAACCGGGGTAGCCGCCGGGGCCACCGTTCTGGTGCTGTCGCGAATCGTGCCTGCGGTGCTTGCTTCTCATAGGCATTTGGCGGGGTTTTCCTCAATGGGCGCGGTAGGATTTGAACCTACGAAGACATAAGTCGTCAGATTTACAGTCTGATGCGTTTGGCCACTTCGCTACACGCCCGACGAATCACCCGTGACGCTGGCCGCATCCCGGTTCATCGGAAGCGCGACAATATAAGCCCATGTGAATTGGGTTTCAAGCCCGGCTCCCTGTCGCGTATAATGCGGCAACTGAAACCTCCACCTTTTGCCCCCAATGCCCATATGACCAGCAACAGACTCGACAGACTCGACAAACTCCACCAGCTGCTCGCCAGGACACCGGACGATCCGTTCCTGCTCTACGCCATCGCCCTGGAGCACAAGAAGGCCGGCGACCTGGCCGACGCCGTGCGGCAACTGCGCCTGACGCTCCAGAAGGATCCCGCGTACATCGCGGCCTACCTCCAGATGGGTCAGACGCAGGTGCTGGCCGGCGATGTCGCCGCCGCCCGGCAGGCGTTCACCGACGGCATCGCCGCCGCCCGGAAAAAGGGAGACCATCACGCGGCGTCGGAAATGGAGCAAATGCTCGGCATGTTGCGCTGATCCACGGATACACCATGCGATTCGTCCTCGATTTCCTTCAGCACCCCGAATGGAAACGCCAGCACCGCTGGCGCAAGGCCATCTTCGACGCCATGGCCCGCCTCGGCCTGACCGGCCTGCACGGGCTGCCGCTCAACCGCCGCTGGATCGAGATCCATCGCCGCAAGATGTCATTGCGCGGGCTGGCGCCGTCCCTGGCGGGCCTCAAGATCGTGCAGATCTCCGACCTGCACTACAGCCCCGTCGTCTGGCGGCGGTATCTCGTGCAGTTCATGGACTGGGTCAACGACCTCGAACCCGACATCGTCGTCGTCACCGGCGACCTGATCACCGGCGGGTACAACTATGCCGGCCGCGTCGCCAAACTGCTCGCGCACATCCATGCCGCCAACCCGGTCATCTGCACCCTCGGAAACCACGACTACAGCATGATCGGCAAGCGCCATCCCCGCGAAGGCCGCCGCCGGGCCGACTATCTCGAAAAGTCGCTTCAGGACCAGGGTCACATCGTTCTGCGCAACGAAATCTGGCGGCTGGCGGCGCCCGGCGGCGGATTGCCCCTCACCATTGTCGGGCTCGATGACGCCTGGACCGGCCACATCGATCCCGACCTTGCCTTCGTCGGCGTCAATCCCCATGATCACGTCATCTGCCTCAACCACAACCCCGCCAACTGCCTCGCGCTCATGCCATACCCCTGGCAGTGGATGCTCTCCGGCCACACCCATGGCCGACAGCTTGCCACCACCGCCGTCGGCCGCCGGCTCTATCCCCACAAACGGCGCCGCTACACGCACGGCTACTACTGCGTCAACGGCCGGCATCTTTATGTGAACCGCGGCCTGGCCTACGGCCAGCGAAACCACCACTGGTGCCGGCCCGAGATCACCCTCTTCACGGTGGAAGCGGTGCCTCCCGGCCAGGGACCGGGGAAAAAATAACCGTCAGGTTCCGGAATCTGCACGGTGATTCCCGCGCGAATCCCAGGCAGGTGGTTCGGGAACGGCTTGAGTCGGAGGCGTTCGCTACATATGTAGTCTCGGCCCCGCCGGCGCGCGTTGCCGCGCGCGAGCGGCAACCTGCCCCCTCATCCCACCAGCAGCGCTCCCCGGTGCAGACGCCCCAGACATGCCGGGACGTAGTGTGCCAGCGCCGCGCCGCGCTCGGCCGGGTCGGCCGCCGGGCCGATCTCGATGTCGCCGGCCTCGATACGCTGCTCCAATGCCGCGACGATCTGCCCGGCATCCCGTCTTCCATCGAGCAACGCGAGAATCGCCGGATCGATCCCCTCCAGCACCACGCTGCGATGACGCACGTTCGTGACCACATCCAGGCCGTCTCTCGCCTGCAGGCGAGCATAGTC
>JBEKVL010000868.1:0-2952 GCA_049514055.1 Tepidisphaeraceae bacterium
TCGGTGGGGAGGAGCGGGGACTGGGAGGTGAGGCCGTGCTTGAGGGCGTTGAGGGCGGACTTGGCTTTGCCAGCGGCGGTACGGGGGCCGGTGGATTTGAGGGCGTTGAGGCGGTTGGCGGCGGTTCTGGGGTCGATTTCGGCTGCTGGTGCGGTCATGAGGCTCCTTTGTTAGGGTTGTATGCAGTATAACATGAAACGAATACAAGTACAAGATAAATATTTGTATTGTAGTGTCAGGCATGGATGGAGGCGAGACGGCCGCCAATTTCGATCCCGCGCGCATTCAGCGTGTGTTTCCGCGGTTCCGGGGGTACAGTATGCAAAGACATCCGGTAACGCAGCCGCGAGCGGCGATGTCTGCGGTTTGTATGAGGTTGTCGCATGAAAATGTTCCCGTACCGCCACCACCACCATCGGTTGCTCCGGCCGTTCGTGCAGGCGCTCGAATGCCGCACCATGCTCTCGTACGACATTTCCGGCGTGCAGCCCGCCGCGCTCGATCAGCCCCGGGTGAACATCGTCGTTCGGCTCTCGCCCACGGCCGATCCGCTGGTTGCCACGGATTCTCTCTCTGGTACGGCGTCGTACAATGTGCCGGTCTATTACGACACCGGTGCCAGCGGCGACCTCTTGTCGGTGAGCACGGCGGATGCGCTGGGTCTGACGCACGCCACCTCCAACAGCCAGCCGATCATCTACTCGGACGTCGGCGTCGCCGGCAGCGACACCTTCTACGTGTCCGACCCTGTCTACGCCTCGCTGGGCGTCAACGGCGGCATGCTCGACGGCGTTGAAGTCGATCCGAACACGGGTGACTTCACGGTCGTCGATCCACCGCTCGACTCCTACACCCAGACGTTCGGTCCGGTTCGCATCCAGATCGGCGCCATTCCGGCCGACGCGCCGCCCACCGCCAGCGACATCTACGACACCCAACAGATCGAGAGCGAACTCGATCCGCTCGATGTTTTCGGCATGCCCACAATCCTGGGGAAGGTCATGGTCATGGACCCGAAGCCGACCAACGCCATGGTTGACGGCCTGGGCTCCACGTCGACGGATCCCACGGCACAGGTGCTCGGCGGCAGCATGCGAACTTATGTCTACAATCCGGGCACGCCGTTCGACGCCGCCAAAGCCGACACCGATCCCGGCATCCCCACGACCGACCGCCACATCCGCCTGTCGATGGGCTCCTTCGACCGTTTCACGGCGGTCACGCCGGCCGGCGCTGTCGGGCCAACTCTCGCACCGAATCCCTTCATTGGTCCGAACCCGGTACTCAAGTTGACGGCCGGCGCGAAGCCTGACGACACGCCGCCGATCTTGCTGAAGCTGGGGAGCCTCACGGCCAGCGGATCATTCCTTCTGGACACCGGTGCGGCGGCCAGCATGATCTCGCAGGCCACCGCCCTGAAACTCGGCGTGCGTTATCGGGCCGGGACATTCCACACCGACGCGCCCATTCTCGAAGATACCAACGGCAATGAGATTCCCAACCAGTTCACGCTGGCCATTGGCGGCGTCGGGGGGACATTCACGGCGGCGGGTTTCTTCCTCGATGAGATGTCCGTGCCAACCGTCGAGAACGACCCGATTCGCTATGTGGGCGCTCCCGTGCTGGTCTCGGACGTCACGGTGAAAGACCCCGATACCGGCCAGACGCTGACACTTGACGGCATCTTCGGCATGAACAACCTCGTCGCCTCGGCGATGATCGGCTCGACTGCCGACGCCTTCGGTTTCCCCGAGATCGGGGCGTTGAGCAAGACCCCGTTCGACTGGGTTGTTTTCGACCCCCAGAGCGAGTTCCTGGGCGTGGATATCCCGGGCCAGCCGTCGGCCACGCTCGGTCCTGTTTCCGCCATCACCACGTCCGGGACAACGGCCGTCACTCTCGCGGTGACGTACTCAAGCGCCAATGCGATTTCGGCGGCCTCGATCGACAACGCCGACCTGGTGATCACGGGGCCGGGCGGCATCGCTGTCTCCTCCACCGCGAACAAGTCAGCCCTGGTTGATGGCAGCCCGCTCGCGGCGAACTACACGGTTACTCCGCCTGGCGGCGCGTGGTCGAAAGCCCCGGCCGGGACCTACACGGTCTCGGTTCGTGCCGGCCAGGTGAACGACTCAGCGACACAGTCCGTCCCGGCGGTGCAGCTCGGGACGTTTACCGTCACCGACAACACGCCCCCGACGGCGACGTTGGCTGCCCCGGTCACTCCGGTCACCGGCAAGGCCAACTACACATTCAAAGTCACCTACTCCGACAACACGGCCGTGAACCTTGCGACCCTCGGCGACGGCGACATTCTCGTCACCGGCCCCAGGTCGTTGGCGCAACTGGCCACGTGCGTCAGCCGCGCGGTGGTTTCATCCAAGGTGGTTACCGCCACGTACAGGATGACGGCACCCCACGGGAAATGGTCCGTGGCGGCCGCCGGCACCTATACGATTGCGCTTCGGGCCATGCAGGTGGCCGACAGCGCCGGAAACTGGGCCACTGCGAAGAAGCTGGGCACATTCCGGTATGGCGTGAAGACCGCCGCCAAACTGGCCGCCTTCGCGTTGAGTTCGACTTCCGCGTTCAGTTTCACTTACGCCGTCGCGCCCGCCGTCCGCAAGAGTGATTTGGACGATCTGCTGACATGAGGCAACTCGGGGGACCAGCGCTGTGCCACAGATCGTGTGATGGACGAAACGCCAGACGAGAATGTCTGTCGTACGACAGGGAGGAATGCCTGTCCCGCCGTTTGCCCATCAAGCCAGCGGTGGTGGAGCAGTAGCGACACAACAGGCAACAACCACGAGGTGAAATCATACAGAGGGTCAATCCTGTTCGGCTCGCCGTTTGCTTACCCGCACGTCGCCGTGGCCAAAATAATTAACGTAATCTTAACTTGCGCTTTTGTGGTCAATAGCGCACAATACCACGCAACGTGGTACGACG
>JBEKVL010000869.1:0-2950 GCA_049514055.1 Tepidisphaeraceae bacterium
AGCCGCCGCGCGATCGACAGCCGCTTGGCCCATCCGCCCGACAGCGCCGCCACTTCCTGGTCCGGCCGCTTGAACCCGATCCTGTCGAGCAGAATCTCGACCTTCACTTCCTTGTCGTGCTCTTCAATATGCGAATCGGCCAGCGCTTCGAGCATCACCTGTCGCACCGTATGCCCCGGCTCAAACGCCTCTTCCTGCGGCACATATTCCAGCCGCAGGTTCCGCTTGGTGATGATCTCGCCGGTGTCCGCGTGTTCCTCGCCGGCGAGTATCTTGAGCAGCGTCGACTTGCCGGCCCCGTTGGGTCCGATCAGGCCGATGCGTTCCTCGTCCGCGAACGAGATCGAGATCCCCGCGAAGAGCAGCCGGGGTCCGTAGGTCTTGGAGATGTTGTCGCAAGTCAGGAGAATCATGGTGTCCGGTCTCGCCGGGGCGGAGAGAATAGCATGGATGGCGCGGGTTGAGAAAGCGCCGCGTGCGGGGAAATCCGAAACTCGAAATTCGAGTGACGAATCAAATTCGAAACTCGAATGGCCAATGGGGCGTGACGAGGGGATGTCCCGGCGCCGTGGCCCGCGACGCTTTGGTCATTCGTTATTCGGATGTCATTCGGAATTCGAATTTCGGTCTTCGTCATTCCCGGTACTCCGGTCTCCTTGACGCTGCTTGCGAAGGCGATGATAGTGGCCACGAATCACGTTCTCGTCCACTTTGAGGTTATCGCCATGAACAACTGCATCATGCGTCATCCGTATTCGCGACTCGCAGCGGTTCTGCTGGTCGCGAGCATGTGGATCCCGAAACCCGCGATGGCGGCCGATGCGCCGCCGGCTTTCGACGGCGAGAAGAGCATCTGGCACGACGGCTTCGTCCGCTACGACTTTGCGATGGACGAAACCACGCTGGTCATCGCGCCCTGCAAGGCCCCGGCGGGCGAGCGTTTCGGCGTCCGCGACCCGGCCAGGGGCCAGCGCCGCTGCATCGTGATCGTCCCCAAAGAGGCCGCACCCGGCAACCCGTGGTCCTGGCGTGGCTGCTACTGGGACCACCAGCCCCAGACCGAAGTCGAACTGCTCAAGCGCGGATTCCACATCGCCTACATCTCGGCCAACTCCACCCTGAAGCCGGGCAAGGAGTGGGATGCGTGGTACGCCTTCCTCACCGACAAACACGGCCTGTCGAAAAAGCCCGCCTTCATCGGCATGAGCCGCGGCGGCGAGTATGCCTACACCTGGGCCACAACCCATCCCGACAGTGTTTCCTGCATCTACGCCGACAATCCCGGCGGCAACCGCGAGATGATCGCGCGGCTCGGCGACCTGGCCCGGAACGACGTGCCCCTGCTTCACGTCTGCGGCAGCATCGATCCGCTGCTGGGACGGGTGTCGTCAGTCATCGAGACCATCTACCAGCAACATGGCGGCCGGATTTCGGTGATGGTCAAGGAAGGCGGCGGGCACCATCCGCACAGCCTGCGCGACCCAAAGCCGATGGCGGACTTCATCGTGCAGAGCGCTACGGCGGCCCCAATTGCGGCGCCGGCGTTTGTCGGTGACAAGTTCACTAGAACCTCGTTCTACGGCCCGGCAGGCAACTACACGGACTTTCCGAAGGAAGGGATGTACATCACCTGCCGCGGGCCGCTGTTTACAGAATGCTACGACCGCTACGCATTCGATCTGGCCGGCGTCGAGGGAACCATCAATGTCATCGTGCCCAGGACCGCGGCCCCAGGGAAACCGTGGGTTTTCCGGGCGGATTTCGTCAATCGGGATGCCGTCGTCGATCTGGCCCTGTTGGCCAAGGGTTTTCACATTGTCACCGGCCCGGTCCCCTACAACGCCGACGGGCCGATGCGGCCGCATTGGGATGCTGTCTTCAAGCATCTGACCGACAACGGCTTTTCGAGAAAGCCGGTCATGGAAGGCACCGGCGCGGCGGCCGGTGAAGCCTATGCCTGGGCGATCGCGAACCCGGACAAGGTTGACTGCATCTATGGCGAGAACCCAATCCTGAGCAGCCATATGTCCAAAGCTCAGCCGCTCGACAATCTGGCGCCGCTCGCCAAGGCCGGCGTGCCACTGCTGCACGTCTGCGGCAGCCTCGACCCCCAGTTAGACAACAACACGCGTATTGTCGAAAAGCGCTACAAGGAACTCGGCGGACAGATCACCATCATCATCAACGAAGGCGCTGGACACTTTCCAACCGCCCCGAAGGATCCGAAGCCCGTCGTGGATTTCATCATCAAGCGAGTGAAGTGATCGGCGTCGATGGCGCTGGCCGATTCGTCATTCGGATTTCGGATTTCGTCATTCCGCGGCCTTATTTCGCGGCGAACTTCACCACGTACCGTTCCGCGGTCGAGTCGGTGCGCGGCTGCGGCACCAGCACAAACTTATCCGTCACCACCACCCCCAGTTCCTTGCCTTCGATCACCTCCAGCCCCTTCACGCGCCTCGGCAGCATCGCGAAGATCGGCCGATAGCCACGCTGCACGCCGTTCAGGTTGATCGGCTTGAAACTCTTCGCACCCATCTTCGGCGTGATCGTCAGCGTGTACACGCCCACCTTCTCCACCAGTTCCTGCTCCCACGCCAGCGGCCCCGCCGCCATCTTCGCCTCCCAGGCCGGATCTCCGTAGAACGCCGTCACATCCCGATCGTGCAGCAAACCGGCCGCATCCTGCGCCGTCAAGCCGGCAGCCTTCGCCGCGTCGCTCAACTTCACGCCGGCACGAACCGTCTGTCCCGGCTCGGGCTCCTGGCCGGCGATCTCCGGAAAATAGGTGCCCAGCCGATGAATCAACGCCTGCTGGTTCGCGTAATACGCCTCGGCCAGCGTGTACCGCCCCGGCTCCTCCACGAAATAGTCCAGCCAGCCCCAGCCCGCATACCCGTACCACGTCGGCACCGTATACCCGGCCATCTGGCACACCCCTGCCGATTTC
>JBEKVL010000870.1:0-2947 GCA_049514055.1 Tepidisphaeraceae bacterium
TGAAAGCGGACGGGTATGGGCATGGCCTGATTCCCACCGCGCGCGCGGCGTTGGAGGGCGGCGCGACGATGTTGGCGGTGGCCATTCCGGAAGAGGTGGCCGCCTTGCGCGCGGCCAATATCAGCGCGCCGGTGCTGATTATGGGATGCAGCCTTCCGGATCAGGCGCCGACCATTATCGCGCTCGGTGCCTCGACGGTAGTGAGCTATCCGGAAGCGGCGCGCGCACTGGCCGAGGCGGCGCGCGCACAGGGCACCTCCGCACGAGTTCATGTGAAGGTGAATACCGGCATGGGACGCGTCGGTGTGCGCTGGGATTGCGCCATCGACTTCATCCGTGAAGTGGCCGCCTTGCCCGGTGTGGAGCTGGAAGGCATCATGACGCACTTCGCCACCGCGGATTACGAGGACCAAACCTCGGCGCGCACCCAATTGGCCCGCTTTACCGACGTACTGGAGGGGGCGGCCGCACACGGTATTCGCCCGCGCTTCCGCCACTGCGCCAACAGCGCTGCCGTCACTTTCCTGCCGGAAACACATTTCGACCTGGTACGTCCCGGGCTCATTCTCTACGGGGTGCCGCCGGTGCCGATGGCGGCGGATGTGCCGCCTGATACCGGTTATCCGGGCATCCATCCCCCCACGAAACGCCAGGATTATGCGCAAAAGCGCACGGAGGACCAGCGCGATCGCTATGTGCCCATTCCACTGCGTCCTGCCCTCGCGCTCAAAGCCCGCGTGGTGCAGCTCAATCACCTCCCCGCCGGCGATGCCGTCGGCTATAACCTTACCTATCGCACCAACCGCGATTCCACTTTCGCGCTGTTGCCGCTCGGCTATGCCGATGGCTTGGCGCGCGCGCTCTCCAACCGCGGTTGGGCGCTCATCCACGGCCAGCGTGCCCCGATTGCCGGACGCGTGAGCATGGACCAGACCATCATCGATGTCACGGAGATCCCCGGGGTGCAAGTCGGCGATGAAGCGGTGCTCATTGGCCGGCAAGGCGCGGAGCAAATCTCCGCCTGGGAAATCGGCCTCGCCATGGGCAGCATCCCCTATGAAGCCCTCACCGGCCTGGGCGCCCGACTGCCGCGAATTTACCCGAGCGAAAGGGACGTAAAGGACTAAAAGGACGGTTTCGCTTTCGTCCGATCCGTCCGATCCGTCTGATCCGTCCGATCCGTCGATAATGTCCAACATATTGGGGATCTCCGCGCCGTGGAGGACAAGAAATGGCTGAATTCCCTCCGCTCTGCTGTCATCGGCCCCCACCCCAACCCTCCCCCGCTGCGGCAAGGGAGGGAGCAGCTAAATTCGGTGACCGTATATAGGATCTCCCTCCCTTGCCGCAGCGGGGGAGGGCTGGGGTGGGGGCCGATGACAGCAGTGCGGAGGGAATTCAGGAGCGCACGAGAGAGCCGGAAAGCAAAATACCACGCATATGCCCGCCACTGCGCGGACAACCCCTAATACTACATTGCCGCGACGGCTATTCCTGCAAACAAGCATTCCTTCATCGTGTGTCGTGCTTCCGTGCTGTGATGGCGACGTCCCGTGCTGACTACAGGTATTTTTGCCCGTCGTGAGGCCAATTGTGCTCGGCGCAACGTGACTCTGACGCCTTGCCGTCTACAGTAGACGATCTGATCCGCTCCCACCGGTTCTCCCGGAGAGCACGCCATGCAACCGTCGGCAGTCTGCACGAGAGCGTTATGGCGGATGACCAGTGGCGAGTGCTTCGGCACGATGCTTGGCATGGGAACGAGTCGCCCGCCGATTGGCGCCAATAATTTCCAGGACACGCTCAATAATTTGTGAGAGCGTCCACTCCCGCGTGGGCAAGACCATCTGGACGACCCAATGCACCACCGGCAGCGTCAAGTCCAACACCTTTTTTTTTCCACTCCTGGGTCAGCAGGAGGAGGAAGGCCATCACCAGCAGCACCAGCGTAATATGGCGATACCAGCCAGGCCAAGTCCGGACCTCGTATTCATCCAGGCCCCCTTCAGTTTTGGCCTGTTCATAGCTGGTTTCCGCACACCAGCGCATCGCCCCCACCCACGCCATCTGCTGCAACGGGGTATTGGCAGAGGCGTTGGACAGATAATATTTGAGTTCGCTGCCATCCGGGTTGCGGCGAGCGATGAGCCAACTCGCACGACCCGGTATGCCGTCGCGACTCTCCCAGCCCCGACACGCCCAGTACTCATAGGTCCGGGGACCTTGCTCTCCCTCCGCGACGGTGCAGCGCTGCCACTGGGCTGCTGGTACGCGCGACACAATCTCGCTCAGCGCACGAGGGCCAAGACTGTCCTCATCCAACTGAGCCTTGCTCGGCTTCCGCCCGCGTCCCGACCACTCGGGCACGTGCGTCTGCGCCGGGGCCAGAAAGAACGAGGTCGTACAGGGCATTTCGCCCACGTACCACAGCCCCTCAGCGTCCAGCTCATCCCGGAACGACGGCACTTCGCCATACGCCGCATCGAAGGTGACCCAGCGTCCCGGTAAGGCGCCGCGGTGACGGGCCGCGCGGATCAGCGCCAGACCGATATCCGTTTTCGACTGGTAGCCTCGGGCCGACTCCGGCACGCCGGCGGCCGCACACCGCGCTGGATCGTTCGTCCATACGTGCGGCAGGTAGAGGCGGGCATCGACAAGGGCAAATCCCCGTGGGGAGACATAGGTTAAAAACACCCCGATCTGGCAATTGCCCACCTTCCCCAACGTGCCGGAATACTGGCGGGCGACTCCGACCGAATGGGAGCCTTGCTTGCCAAAGCCGGTATCATCCAGCACAAAGATCCCCTCAGGACTGGCCAGCCGCTCCCCATAGAAGACCTGGAGGGCCGTGATCACCGGCTCCCACGCCCACGACATATGGGTGATAAAGCGTTGCAACGCGTGAGCCGAGACATGGGGCACGACATCGATCAAGTTCTCGATATTG
>JBEKVL010000871.1:0-5662 GCA_049514055.1 Tepidisphaeraceae bacterium
CGCAAATATTCCAGCCTTTTCTCAGGTGACTCACGCCGATCGTCCGAGATTCCGGGAACTTCCAGGACTCTTCCGCATAGCCGACTTCTTTGGGAGACACCACAGTGTTGGATGTTCTGACCGTAGACGACGTTGGTGCTGTCGCTGGATTGCTGGGTACCATCGCGGGAGACAACGGAGATCTTTCCTCCCGCCGTCAGCACCTGCTGGTGGGCCTGGCCGGCCTGATCGGAGCTGATATCTGGTACTGGGTCCAGTCTGCCGGCGCCAGTTCCACGTCCAACCCCGCTGCGTTTGCCTTCCTCACCGGCGGCTGGCGCTCCGACGAGCAACGCGCCTGCATCGTCTCCTCCCATCACGCTCCAGCCGGCAACCTCATCAATAACCACTTCCAGCGCTGTTTTGGCCAGCATGTGACCTGTCTTCGTTCCCAGATTGCGTCCGATGGGGTCTGGTATGCCTCGGAGCTCTATCGCCGCTACTACCAGCCAAGCGGCATCGACGACTTTCTCATGTCCGTCTACCCTCTGCCCAACAATTTCATCAGCGGTTTGGGTTTCTACCGCAGTGCCAACGCCGGCGGATTCTCCCCGCGCCACCGTGCGATCGTCCACTTCCTCACCGGGCAAGTCGGCTGGCTCCACCACGGCCCCACCGACATTCCCGGGGCGGCCGCCGTCACGGGACTTTCACCCCGGTGCCGCGAAGTCCTCCTCCACCTGCTCTCGGGCGACTCGCGCAAGCAAGTTGCGCACAAGCTCCACATCTCCGAGCACACGGTTTCGGATCACATCAAATTTCTTCACCGCCATTTCGGCGTCTCCTCTCGCGGCGAGCTCATGGCCAAATTCCTTCCCTCTGCTCGCAAGCCGCCGGATCCCACGGTGGACGCTGATTCCGCTCGAGGCAAGTAAGCGGGACATTAGCGTGGCGCCGCCGCCCGCGGCGTATTCTGCGGCAATCCTTCTTCCGTGGGACAGGCGGGCGGGGTACTGCCACATACCCCTGAAGTGGGGGGCTCGATTCAGGAAGCCGTTTGCCGATACCGATACTCAATGCAATGAACGATCAACTGCTGGATCGAATAAAGAACGTACCGGACATCCCGTCGCTCCCGGCGGTCGCTGCTGAAGACCGTCAACAGCAGCTTCTACGGCCTGCACAACCCGGTGAGCACCATCAACAACGCGGTGGTGCTGCTCGGGCTACAAACCGTGAAGACCCTGGCTCTGGGCTTTTCGCTGGTCGGCAGCCTGAACTCAAACAAGAGTGAGTCCTTCGATTACGACAGGTTCTGGAAGCAGAGCCTGTACTCGGCGGTCGCGGCGCGGGCCATCGCCAGGCTGCTGCGAACCCCGCAACATGACGAGGCGTTTCTGGCCGGTCTCTTGTCGGACATCGGCACCTTGGTCATGCACCTTGCACTCGGTCGCGAGTACGATGTTCTTCTGGAAGCATGCCAAGGAGACCAGGTCGAATTGGTTCGCCTGTCCCGCGAGAAGTTCGACCTCGATCATGCCCAGGTGGGCGGGATGCTTGCCGAACACTGGAAGTTTCCGGCTTTGCTCATCGAGCCCATTCGCCGGCACCATGACCTGACCGACGCCGGCATCAAGATGCTGCCTCTGTGCGAAATTGTCCATGTGGGTGTGTTGTGCGGTGAGGTTTTCGCGGCCCAGCCGATTCTGCTGAATCGCGCCCATCGGGAACTCCGCCGGCGCTTCCTGCTGACTGACGCGGAGGTTCATGGCCTGTTCCTCGACATCGAATCGCAATGCGGTGAGCTGGCAACACTGTTTGAAATCGACATTACACCCAGCCGCGGTTACAGCGATATCATGAATGACGCCCGGCAGGAACTCGTGGGGCTGTCGCTGCAGGCACAGCTCCAAGTTCAGCAATTTGAGCAACAGAACATGCAGTTGCAACGACAGGCGACGGTCGACGTTCTGACCGGCCTGCCCAATCGCGCCCGCTTCAATCAGTACCTTGATCAAGCCTTTGCCGAGTGTGCGGGACTTGGACGGCCGCTCGCTCTGCTCTTCCTGGATATCGACAAGTTCAAGTCGGTCAACGACACCTACGGACATCAGGCCGGCGATACCGTGCTGAGGCGACTCGGAAAGCTGCTGAGGTCGAAGGTTGATCAGGGCGACCTGGCGGCACGCTATGGTGGGGAGGAGTTGGTCATGGTTCTCAAGGGCAAGGAGCATGACGTAGCTGTGCGGATTGCCGAAGAAATCCGGCGAGCCATCATGAAGGAGACCATTACCTTCGAGGGCAGGACGATCCCGGTGACGGCGAGCATCGGCGTGGCAATCACCGATTTCGGGCATCCCTTCCGTTCGGTCGAGGAGTTCATCGATGCCGCGGATCGCGCCGTCTATGCGGCCAAAGGCGCCGGCCGCAACTGCGTGCGTGTGCATGCCCCGCAGGCAGGTGCTGCGCCGGGAACCGGTTCGACAAATGCCGTGCCTGCAAGTGGACAACGGGAGACTCTCTCCGCATGAGTAGTACATCGCGGTCGAAAAACTGCCCGCGTCAGACAGCCGACATTATGCGAATCTGGCCGGCACGAGGACGGGAAGCAATTCTGCCGTGGTGTAGTAGTCTTTTCGGGCATTGGGCAGAAGCGCATGGCGCGTACGCGAGTTCTACTGTTCGGCCTTTGGTTCATCAGACGCAATGAACCGGCTGCGAACTTGGCTGCCCGAGGTCCGAAATGGCCCCAGACACTACTGCCGTTAGAGCACAACGGTGAAGGACGGACGAGATGCAGGCGAAGCTTACAGCAGAGTTGTTCCGCGAGATTGTTGCCAGCTTGAGATCGGATACCACGGCGACACGCATCCACGAAAACCGCAGGGAAGGTCGGGTTGGGTTGCGAGTCAATCTCGACCTGATCGTGTGTGCCTGCGATGACGCCGGCGAGGAAAGAGTGACTGTCTGGGTGCGGGACATCTCGATCAGGGGCGTGGGGTTTGTCTGTTCCACCCGGATGGCAGAGGGCCTTGAGTTCATCGCTCAGTTCGCCCGCGAGATCCAGCCGGCCGTGTCGATTCTTTACAAAGTGCAGTATTGCCGCCGAATTACCCATGACTTGTTCAGCGTGGGTGCGAAATTTCAGCGTGTGGTGGCCGACGAGGTCGGGCGCGAGCAGGATTCGTCGAGGATCCTCTCTCAACAAAAGGAGCGTCAGTCATGAACCGTCTCTGGAACGTGGTTGGTAAATTGGTGAGCGATGATCGGGGCGGCGAACTGTTTGAGTATCTTCTGATCGCCGGCCTCGTCGCGCTGGCCGCCATCGCAATCATCACGACTGTTGGTACACAGGTGATTGCCAAGTGGACCTCGCTCAGCGATTCGCTGTAGCATCCGAACGGATCAGAGCGATGAGGAAGTTTCCCTGCTTGGCCAGGAAAACGGGTCCGGGATCGTGCTCCTTGGGCAATCATCCCTTCGTGCGGCCTGGGTGCAACTTCGTGGGCCATCCTCTCCCTCACTCCTTCGCCTTCACCCCCAGCTTGTCCCTCACCCCGGCCGCCTTGTCCTTCTGCCCGGCCTGATCCAGTTTCTCCGCCAGCAGTTGCCCGATCCGATACCAGTTGCTCTGCGCCACAAACTGCGGCGCCTTGTCGCGCGGCGCCGACAGCCGCATCCAGGTGCTCTCATACAATCCCGGCACGCTCGTGGCCTTTCCGGACAGCCGCAGCGCGTCCTCGTCGCGCCGCAGGGCCGCCAGCACAAACGGCCCAGCGTTCGCATAGCGGTCGATCACGTCCTTGTAGCAGGCGCGTGCCTTTTCCAGCGACCCCGTGCTCTCCCACATCGCCCCCTGCTCCATCCTCACCGCGGCCGCCAGGTCAGCGCGCGACTTCACCGCGTTCAGCAGCCACTCCCACAGCGGATCCTGCTCCTTCACATTCTCCACCGTCCGCACCATCGGCACGATCATCGCCAGAGTAAAGTCCGGATACTTGCCGCCGTAGAGCTTCTCCAGCAGGCTCGTCCATTTCTTCTTGTCCGGCAAGGTCGCTTCGTTCCGCGCGACGGCGCCTCGGATGCCTCAAACCCCCTGGGCACAAACGCGCTCCCGTTTGCCGTCACCTCCATCACCCGGGCCACCGCGTCGGTCAGCGCCCGCGCCGTCTGCCGTCCCTGGGGATTGGTCGCGGCCATCTCCGCCAGAAGCCCCACATGCGTGTCCGGCACGCGCTCCCGCGTCTGCGGATCGATGATCTGACCCTGCACGCCCTTGTACGACTCAAATCGCCCCACGTCGAAATTCCACCGCGCCTCGCTGTACTGGAAGAACCCCAGCCACGCGTGCGACGCCTCCGCGCTGTCCCCGTATACGATCGCCGTCGGCACGCCCAGCGCCTTGCCCACGGTACACGCGAAATACGCCTGGTCGATGCAGACGCCTCCGTACGCGAGAATGTTCTGCAGACCAAATCCCTCCGCCGTCACGCGCTTCACCGTCCCCGCGCGAACGTGCATGGTGTCATACTTCACGGCCGAATACAGCGACCCGACCAGGTACGAACGCCCATATTTCTCCAGCGCCCAGTTCATCTCCTCCGCCGTCGCCGTCGTGTCCACCACATGGATCATCAGTTCCGCCGGGATCGTGCGGCTCCCCACCGCCAGGCGCGACTCGTTACTCGTGTAGAACTGGAAGATCGCCAAGGGATCGCCGGCCTTGGCCGTGTTCTCGTTGATCCGCACCGTCAGCGGCCGATCGTGTACCACGCAGATGGCCGCCGCCAGCGCCGGGTAGCCGGCCAACTGCTTCGACCGCTTTTCCCGCAAATAATCCAGCAGGGTGTAGACGCTCTCCACCTTGTTGCTGTCTCGAACCAGGAAGACCAGCGTCGCCGCCAGATCCGGGTTGGCCCGGAGGTACTTCAGCAGCGGAACTCGCCGCTCGGCCGGCGCCTGTTCGAGTTGCCGCACCATCCGCAGCGCCAGCGCCGTGTCGCGGAACGGGTCCAGCTTCGACCGCGGCGCCCAGGCGATCACCTGATCGAACATATCCGTCAGCTTCTCCCGTGCTGTTGCGAAATCTCCATCGCGCTCGAGCTGATCCAGCACGGCTGCCGTCTGCTGCCTGGCCCACTGCGGAAACTCCAGCGGCTTGGGCCGCGGGATGGCAACCGGGGCGGTACGGGTGGGCGAGACCGGCGAGACGGGCACGATGGATGTCCTGGGCGCAACAGATGTCGCGATCGGCGCTGTCACCTTGGTTTCCTCAATGCCCGGCTTCTTTTCCGGCAATGCGGCAATCGCCGGGCCGCCAACCGCCATGCCGGTCATGGCGAACAGATTCAGAAACCCAGGCCCCTTCCGCACCAGCCGGATGCCCGTCAGCGTGCGCTGCGGGTCGGCAGCCACCGCCAGGCTGAAAATGTTCGCCGCGCTGCAATCATCAAACCCGTCATCCACCGTCCCCGCCGGCGACCAGCGCGTGCGGTCCAGCCCCTCAATCAGATACGTCGCATCCACCGGCCGGGCAAACCAGTCCGGCACCACCACCTCCGCCGCCCCCGGTTCCCCCGTCGCATACTTCAGTTCCAGTGCCACCACGCATCCCCGGATCGCTCGATTCGTATCGCTTCCGGCGCAGGCGTGCAGCGTGATCGACTGGTAATTCCCCGTTTGC
>JBEKVL010000872.1:0-2923 GCA_049514055.1 Tepidisphaeraceae bacterium
GTACGTGCTGGACCTGGCCGGCGTCAAGCCGCAGCCGGCCGGCGGCGATCGCCCAATCCTCTCCTACGCCACCTGCGGCCTGTGGAATGACCACATCTCGCCGATCACGCGCCAGTTCAAGACTCGCCCCGACGGCACGTACGAGCCGCTGGATACGAAGACCAAGGCCCACTTGGTCCAGGCGCTGGAGGAGATGTGGTATTTTGTTCACGCTGTTCACGATCGGTTACGCGCGTACAAAGCATGGGGCACGGACATGGCCGCGTTTTGCCAGCGGGAGGCGGCTCGCAGCGCCGCCGTCAGGCCGCTGGCCGAGAAGACTCTGCTGCAGGTGCAGCGGCTCAACGCCGACATGGGCCGGCACCATTTCGACGGGTCCGGCTCGGAAGCATATTGGAAGGAGCGTATCCCGCAGTTGATCGCGATGGTGCAGAAGGACCAGTACGCCGAAGTCGCGACGATCGGCAAGATCCGTGACCTGGGCAACGACCAGGATGAGCGGGTCTCGCGCTGCCGGCAGTACGTGAAGGCCCTGCAGCAGGAGGTTCTCCTGCAGGATATCGCCGATGCCGACGCCCGGCGTTTCGCCGCCGAGGTGCGCGACCGCTGCCATCGGATGCTCCGCAACATGCATCCGAAGGAAGGGTTTTGACGCTTTCCTGTTGCGAGCCATGCTCCGCCGCCGGGCAGAACTACATCATGTCATCGATCTGATCGCGTACGGTCAAGCAGCTCGGCCGAAGCGCAAGTCCTGTCCCAACCGCGCATTGCCGGCGATTCGCGGATTTGAGGTCTTGCCGAGATTCGACTGAATACCGCCACGCGATCAAGGAACGAATGGAGCGGGCCGGGATGCGTTGGGAGGTGCCCGGAGCCCGGGCCACGCTGCAACCGCGGACCTTCTACGCCAACGGCGACTGGCAGGCTTTTCAGGAATACGTCCCCGGCGATCACGGGTGGGACGCCCGCCCCACGCCGAAGAGGAAATCGTGCTTGGTCGAGTCCACGTCGATGTTGATCGTGTCTCCATCGGCGTATTTGCCCGCGAGGATGCCGCCGGCGATCGGGTTCTCGATACGCTGCTGGATCACGCGCTTGAGCGGCCGGGCGCCAAACTGCGGATCGTAGCCTTCCTCGGCCAGCAGCTTCCGGGCCGCGGCGCTGAGGTGAAACTTCAGGTTGCGGTCGGCCAGCCGCCGGGCGAGAAGATCGAGCTGGATTTCGATGATCTTCACGAGGTGCTCCTTGCCCAGGGCGTGGAAGAGGATCGTTTCGTCGATGCGGTTGAGGAACTCGGGGCGGAAGACCTGCTTGAGCATATCTTTGATGCGGGCCTCGACCTCCCATTCCTCGGTCTCGCTGGCGGCGAGCTTCTGGATCTCGGCCGAGCCGATGTTGCTGGTCATGACGATGACCGTGTTCTTGAAGTCCACGGTGCGGCCCTTGCCATCGGTGAGCCGGCCGTCGTCCAGCACCTGCAGCAGCACGTTGAACACGTCTCGATGCGCTTTCTCTACTTCATCGAACAGGATAACGCTGTAGGGCTTGCGGCGAACGGCCTCGGTGAGGCGGCCGCCTTCCTCGTAGCCGACGTAGCCGGGGGGCGCGCCGATGAGACGGGCGACCGAGTGCTGTTCCATGAACTCGGACATGTCGATGCGGATCAGGGCGTTTTCGTCATCGAAAAGGAACTGGGCCAGGGCCTTGCACAACTCGGTCTTGCCGACGCCGGTGGGGCCGAGGAACAGGAATGAGCCGATCGGGCGGTTGGGGTCGCCCAGGCCGGCGCGGTTGCGGCG
Organism: Tepidisphaeraceae bacterium; assembly: GCA_049514055.1. Classification (GTDB taxonomy): domain Bacteria; phylum Planctomycetota; class Phycisphaerae; order Tepidisphaerales; family Tepidisphaeraceae; genus JANYKD01. The sequence continues at coordinate 1,800 of JBEKVL010000872.1, forward strand.
GACGGCGTTGGAGACGGCCGCCACGGCTTCCTTCTGGCCGACGACGCGGGCGGCCAGGCGTTCTTCCATTTTGGTCAGCTTCTCGCGTTCGCCTTCGAGCATGCGGCTGACGGGGATGCCGGTCCAGCGGGAGACGACCTCGGCGATGACCTCCGGGGTGACTTCCTCTTTCACCAGTGATGCGCCGTCGCTGCCCAGGTCGTGAATCTTCTTCTGCGCGGCGTCGAGGCGCCGGTTGAGCTCGCGCATCTCGCCGTGCTGGATGCGGGCGGCCGCTTCCCACTGGCCTGCCCGCTGGGCGCGCTCGAGTTCATGCTGTTTCTGCTGGATCTGTTCCTGGAGCTGCTTGCCGTCGTTCATCGACGACTTCTCGTTCTCCCAGCGGGCGGTGAGCCGGGTGTCGCTGGTCTGTAACTCGGCCAGTTCCTTCTCGGCCTTGACGAGTTGCTGTTTGCTGGCCGGGTCCTTTTCGAGGCGCAGGGCCTCGATCTCGATGCGAATCTGCATGAGTCTGCGGCGGATCTCGTCGAGGGCGGCCGGCATGGAGTCGTTCTCGATGCGCAGGCGCGATGAGGCTTCATCGATCAGGTCGATGGCTTTGTCGGGCAGGAAGCGGTCCTGGATGTAGCGGTCGGAGAGAACGGCGGCCGAGACGATGGCCGAGTCGGTGATACGGATGCCGTGGTGGGTTTCATAGCGGGCCTTGAGGCCGCGGAGAATGGCGATGGTGTCCTGCACGGTCGGTTCACCGACGACGATCGGCTGGAAGCGACGTTCCAGCGCCGGATCTTTTTCGAGATGCTTGCGGTACTCATCGAGCGTGGTGGCCCCGATGGTGTGCAGTTCGCCGCGCGCCAGCGCCGGCTTGAGAAGGTTGCCGGCGTCCATCGAGCCTTCGGCCTTGCCGGCGCCGACGACGGTGTGCAGTTCGTCGATGAAGAGAATGACTTGCCCGGCCGCCTGGGTGACTTCCTTGATGACGGCCTTGAGGCGGTCTTCGAATTCACCGCGGAACTTGGCGCCGGCGATGAGCGCGCCCATGTCCAGGGCGACGATGCGCTTGTTCTGGAGACTGGTCGGCACGTCGCCGTTGACGATACGGATGGCAAGGCCTTCGACGATGG
>JBEKVL010000872.1:2932-3783 GCA_049514055.1 Tepidisphaeraceae bacterium
CGACGATGGCGGTCTTGCCGACGCCGGGCTCGCCAATGAGGACGGGATTGTTTTTGGTCCGGCGCGACAGGACCTGCATCGTGCGGCGGATTTCCTCATCCCGGCCAATGACCGGATCGAGCTTCCCCTGCCGGGCCAGTTCGCACAAATCCCGGCCGTAACGTTGCAGGGCCTGGTACTTGTCTTCGGGGTTCTGGTCGGTGACGCGTTGCCCGCCGCGGACATCCTTCAGTGCGGCCAGCAGCGTGTCGTGGTTGACAGCATTGAGGGTGAGCACCTCCTGGGCTTCGCTCTTGGTTTCGGCCAGGGCGAGGAGGAGGTGTTCAGTGGAGACATATTCATCCTTGAGCCGGTCGGCTTCCTTCTGCGCCTGCGTGAACACATCCTGTGTCGGCCGGGCAATGCCAAGTTGGGAGCCGGTGGCTTTGGGCAGGCGTTCGACCTCGGAGTTGACGATGGAAGATATCCGCCCGACGTTTGCCCCGACCTTTTGAAGCAACGGCGCCACGACCCCATCCGTTTCCGCCAGCAGAGCGGCCAGCAGGTGGAGCGGCAGGATCTCGGCATGGTCATAGCGCTGGGCGAGTTCCTGAGCGCGCTGGACGGCTTCCTGGGCCTTGATCGTGAATTTGTCGAGACGCATGGTGTGGCACTCCTTGGGCGAGATTGGGAATGTGGGGAGCAAAGGCCGGGCCAGAGCGGCGGTATATGGTGGAAGTCATTGTGAAAGCGTTACTTACGACGCATTATCCAAGGAACAGGGGCGGTATTGGCTGCCATAATGGCGGGAGGAAGAGGATGCAAAATGCAAAGTGCAAAATGGGGCGTATGCAGGCGACGGACTTGGTCGG
>JBEKVL010000873.1:0-2921 GCA_049514055.1 Tepidisphaeraceae bacterium
AGGCTGGACGGATTCAGCGTCTGTCCCTCGTGCCGGTCGGCTTCGGCGGCCCAGCCGGTGGTCGGGCCGGTCGTCGCGTGCAACCGGCGGTGGAACAGCAGCACGGTGAGCAGCCAGCAGAACCCGAGGCCGGCGATGACGGCCGGCAGCATCACGAGCAGGAAGTGGCCGAACGGCAGGCCGGCCACGGTGCCGATGTACATGTTCTGCGGATTTCCGATGATGGTGGCGGCCGAGCCGATGTTGCTCGACGTCGCCAGCGCCAACAGATAGGGCACGGGGTCTTTTCGGGCATCGAGCAGGGCATTGCAGAGCAGAGCGGTGAAGGCCAGGCAGACGATGTCATTGGCCAGCAGCGCCGAGAGCACGGCCGACACCGCGATGATGCCGGCGAGCAGCCTCTTTGGCCGATCCGTCATGCGGGTGAGGAAACGTCCGGCCACGATGTAGAACCCGGCTACACGAAGTTGAGCCGAGAAGATCATCAGCCCGAAGAGCAGCATCATCGTGGCGTAGTCGACGTGCCGGGCGGCTTCGGAGATGCTGACGCCGTGTACGGCCAGCATGGCAATGCCGCCGAGCAGGGCGATGCCGGTGCGGTCGAGGACCAGTTTGGGAAACCGGCCCAGGGCGATGCCGAGGTAGGTGACGCCGAACACGGTCCACAACAGGGGTTCTCTGGTCATGACGTACTGCGGTTCCTGCGAGCGCAGCATCGTAAAGACGTCGCACGACAAGTCAAAGCAGGGCAGGGTCCGTTGTTCGCCGGCGGCGACTCGTTAGAATTGAGGTGGAGTTGTGCCTGCGAGTTGTATTTGATGCAGGCTGCCGAACCGGTCTAACCTTAGGTTGAGGACGAGCCATGGGCATTCAGGAGAAAATCAACGAAAAACCCGCACTGTTTGCCGGTACTGCAATTGCGGTCATCGTCGTGGCCATCGTGGTGTCAATCGTCTACTGGCGTTCGGGCAAGTCGGGAGGGAATCTCGTGCCGGTGACGAAGATATTCTTTACGGAAGACGACGGGCAGTCGTATTTCCCGGCGCCCTACGAGCGTCTGGCCGAGGATTTCAAGGGACCGCTCGGCAAACCGGCCGTACGAGCGCACGTCTTTCAGCACCGCGGCGAGAAGCCGGTTGTCGGCTGGATGGAGACCTACACGGCTGACGGCAAGCGATTACTGGCGCAATATTACAGCGATCCGGCCAGGAAGGGGACTGCGCCGCCGGAGACACTTGAACTGGAAAAGCAGAGAATGGTGAAGCGGCCGGGGGCTGGTGCATGGTTAAGCGCCCTGGCCGGGGGCGAGGCAACCCAGATTCCAATTATGGCCAGAAAAAACGGCGAAACGCCGGTGCAGCTTGCGCCGGAGTGATCCGGCGGATCAATCGTAAATGCCGCGGGTAAGTCCGAAATCCTTGAGCTTGCCTGGGAGATAGATGGTTTCGGCGTGGCCATCGACGCAGATAATATTCATGCGGCCGCCGTGGCGTTTGAGATCGAAATTCTGGTAGGTTGGCTGGTAATAGTTGTAATAGTCAAGCATGGTGGCGTCCATCAGGTTCAGCCCGGTGTCTGGCACGGTCAACCAGCCCATGTCCGCCAGGCCGCGGGGCAGGCCATCACCGAAAAGGAACACCGAACCGGCCGCATGCACGCGAGTGGACTTGGCCTTTGGCGTGCCACCGGTGGTGGCATCCTTGTCGGCCTCGCGGCGGCCGAGAAACGCCTCGTTGAAGATGTAACTGAGATATTCACCAGGGGCGGTCCAGCCATCGGAGCCTTGCTGGGTCAGGCCTCGAGGCACGTTCACCTGTGACGCGCACTGAAAGAGCCGGAGATACCCCGGGGCCAGCATGTCGGCCTGCATGGAGGCGAGATCCGTCGTGCGCACCTTGATCTTCAGGCTCAGCGCCAGGGCCACGGTCATGGGCACCGGACGCGTGACCGAGCCATCGGTGTAATAGGTGTACTTACGCTGCCCGGCATCATCCAGGCCGGTAGGATTGCAGACGCCTCCGGTCAGGTTCCACTCCAGCCCGGCGATCGGGAAGTAGCCCAGATGGTCGTTGGCATGGATGACGGCCGCCTGCGCCATCATGCGGCAGGTGGACAGGCATTGCACGCTTCTGGCCTGCTCCTGTGCCCGGGAGAGCGCCGGGAGCAGGATGGAGATCAGCAGCGCGATGATGCCGATGACCACGAGGAGTTCGACAAGTGTGAACCCGGGACGGCGCGATCGGGCTGTGGCGAATGACATGTAAGTGACTCCGTGAACTGATGAATCCGCATGGGACGTGATTCAAGGGCCATCCGGTACAAGTGCCAATGGCCCGGATACCGTGAAACCACGACGCATTCAACTTACTGGCACTATACCGCGCGTCCGGCGAATTGAGTAGTCATTTCCACCCGAACCAGCCGAAGCGGATGAGGGTGTCTCCCTGAAGCCCCGCCAGTTTCATCGGGTTGTTGGGATTGTCGTCTCCCAAGCCCAGCGAAACGGTCGCGCCACTGGGGGCGATGGTCGTCCACCAAGTGGCGATGGCAACGGTGTTGAAGTCCACCTTGGGTTCGCGAAAAAACTGAACGCTGCCGTCGATCGATGCGTAGTAGGAGCCGCCGTTGTGCTGATGGGAGAGTTGGTCGCGGTTGGAGTGCCCGCTGTCCAGGTTCACCGCATTCAGCGAAGTCGCGTCTTCCTCGCAGATGACCGGGGTCGGCACGATGCTGACGCGGTTGCCGGCCGTCTGGTCGGTGAACATCGACTGGCCTTTGATCTGGGTTACGCGGGCGCCGGCGAGACTGCAGAAGCTGGCATAGTCAAAACGTCCGTTGCTGCCCCCGCCGGCGCCCTTGGGCGTGTTGCCAGCATTGGAAGGGCAGACATAGACTTGGGCGTTCTTGACGTACGGGAACAC
>JBEKVL010000874.1:0-2920 GCA_049514055.1 Tepidisphaeraceae bacterium
GGAGTTGACGGTGCCCGCTGCGCCCACCTCGACGCCGCCCGGCGCCTACTCCCAGTCCACTCCTCTGGCGCGTCTGATGGCAACGGTGATGGACCCGGCGGTGATCCAGTTGCGCAATGCGGTGCTTGCGGCGGTGCGCGGACAGGGCTATCCGGCGCTCGATGACCCCAGCCTGCCGGTGCTGGCGGCCTATGCGGACGCGCTCTACCAGGCGCCCCCGATGCTGGCGGCGGTGGGCACGGGTATCAACGCAATATCGCAGTCGATGAACTTTGCGGCGCCGGTGCTTCCAGCCGTTTCCGATCCGGCTCCCAGCATTCAACCGGCTCATGTACGCCTGCTGGGCGCAGCCAACCGCTATGTGGGTGGAAACCCTGTTTTGCGCACTACCGCCAGCGGCGCATCGCTGCGGCTCGCTTCAGCCAGAGTAACGGGACGCTGGGTGGCAAAGACCCGCAACGGCACGGCCCATCCCGGCTTGAACGCCTTCCGGGGCGCGGCTCTCACCACCAGCAGCAATGAAGAACCAACCGTCGAGCGGGTGCAGATCTTTGCCGGCACCGCCGCGCTGGTGGATTTGCATCAGCCCGCAGGCAGTCAGGGACGCATGGATGTGCAGGGCAAGGTGCCCGTGCGGTTGATTGAATTGAATTCCCACGACGAGGTGATCGGTGACCGCGTGGTGGCAGCCGGCACGCGGACTTTTCTGGACGCCGCAACAGCCAAAGCCGCGCTGTGCGGAGTGAATCCTGTGGACAACGGGCAACGCCTGGTTGGCTGGCAGCGCGATACCGCGCTCACCCAGATCGGCCGCTACAGCTTTGTGGGCGAGGGTTGCATGGTGCGGCCGCAGGCTCCCGTTCTGTGGAAGCAGGACGGGCGGTATGTAGAGCACGGGCTGATGGAGGCCGCGCAGATCCTGCGCCTCAACACCGTGCAGGTGGGCGGCAGCGCTCAGCCTGGATGGCTGGAAACCGTGCTGGAGGGACCGCTGGGCAGCGTTTCCATCTCGGTTCGCGCGGAGAATATCGAACAGGTGCAATCACTCGATGTGCGCTTGGCCTGGTCAGCCGAAGCCTGGGCGCCGGTCTATGCCGGGGCGGCGGTTGCCGCGTCGGTGCAACCGGCATAGGGCGGGTTCATTCTGCACTTCAACGTGCCGACCCTTGCCGCGGACAACGCAGGCAGGTGGCTGGGCGTGCTGGTGAACGGTTCGTTGACCGCCTCGCTCGAAGGCGTGTGGGGATTGCCTTCAGAGCCCGTGAGCAACAAGGTTGGCTGGAATGCGCTGTGCGCACCGTCGGCCGGGATTGAACTGAACGGCAACGAACCTGCCCGGAGTTTGGCGGTGGTGGCCGTTGATCCGTCGCAGAACAAGAACGTGCCTTTTGCCGAGGCAAGCGAACCGTTGAACGATCAGGAAAGGACAATCGCATGAGCAGGGGAAAGCAGGCGGCCAGTCTTGCGGTTGCCTCGGGTGGAACGCTACTGCCGGGGCAGATTCAATTCTACGAGGCGATACAACCACCGCTGGTGAGCGGAGCCTACCAGCTTTGCGCCAGCCAGACGATTCAATTGACCGCCGAGCAGCCGGTTTACACCGACTCGCAGGCCTTTGCCATCGCCGGGCCGCGCTTCCGTTTACAACCCGGCCAAGTGCAACAGGTTTATCCTCCGGCCAATCTGAGCGGAACCTTCAACGAAGTTTTGCCTCATACGGTCTTTCGCGACCGCACCCTGCCTTGGTCGCGCACTATCGATGGTTCGGTGCCGAAGCCAAATACCGTTCCCCCGCCGTGGCTGGCGCTGCTAACGCTCTATCCCAGCGACCTGTTGAACGGGAGCGCGCCGATCCCCATTCAGCAGGGAACCGTGGGCGGATTTTTGACCGCCAAGCAGGGCGTGATCGTGCCCGCCATACAATCTTCCTCGCTGACCCCCGAGCAGCTGGCCGAGCCGCTGATGTACATCGAACTGCCCCAGGCGACATTCCTGGGCATCGCGCCGACGCTGCTCGATTTGCCGTATCTGGCCCATGCGCGCCAGGTCAACACCGATGGCAAAGAGATTCTTGGCCTCGATGAGGATGGCTACTTCTCGGTACTGGTGGGCAACCGGCTCCCCATGGCCTCGACCGGCACAGACAATGTGCTGAATACAGCCATGGTGGTTTCGCTGGAAGGCTTGCAAGCTAATCTGCCGGTGGACGGAACGCCCACGCCGGTGACTCCGGGAACCGTGGTACGGATGGCGGTGCTGAGCAGTTGGACATTTACCTGCACACCCGCAACCGCGGATTTCGCGGCCATCATGCAGCATTTGAACGTGGACCTGATGGCCTTGCCGTCTCCGCCGCTGGGCGCACAGCCGACCCCCGCCCAGACCGTTGCTGCCGAGGCGCTGGGCTGGGGCTATGTGCCTCTGGAAAACAACACCCGCTCCGGCGAGCAGACCACCTCCTGGTATCGCAGCCCCTGCGTGCCTATCGGATCGTCGCTCGATCCCAACGGCCCTTATGAATACAGCGATCAGGCGGTGCGTTACGACTCCGGCCCGGCAGTCGGCCAGCCGGGAACGGGACTCTTTGACCTGAGCTATGCAGCGGCTTGGCAGATTGGGCGATTGATTGCCTTGTCCGACGGCACCTTTGCCAAAGCGCTCATGGATTGGCGTCGAACCCTGGCACAGTCGCAGAACCAGCAGCAAGGACACGCCGACTTTCTGGAGCGGTTGCCCGGCGGAAAGGCGCATGCCATGGCCCTGGGAGCGCCCACCCCTGGGGACGAACACGCGCATGGCCGACTGGCGATCAACGCTGTCCTGAAGAAAATCGGTGGCACGGCCTCAGCCGCTTTGCCCAAAAAACTACGCCACGAGGAGCGGGGACGCGCGTCGCTGCCGGGTGTGCTTTCCGCTGCGA
>JBEKVL010000875.1:0-2919 GCA_049514055.1 Tepidisphaeraceae bacterium
GTTGGAGATCTCGCCGCCGACCTTGCACATCATGCCGATGCTGGTGCCGGCGCGGATGATGGCCAGCGGCATGACCTGGGCGTAGGGGCCGATGTAGCAGGGTCCCTGAAGAACGGCGTTGGGGCCGATGAAGGCGTGGTGATCGATCACGACCGGCCCGCGGGAGCCGTCGAACACGGCGCCCGGCGAGACACTTACATCCGGGCCGATCCAGACCTGCTCTTCGTCAATCACATGGTACGCGCCTTTGGGCCGGGGGACTTTCTCGCGGTGGGCCAGGGCGTGGTCCTCGATGAGCGATTCCTCGTTCCACTTGATGAGGTCCCAGAGGCGATTGACCAGCCGCGTCTGCGAGGCCATTGGCGGAAGCCGGGTGATTTGCAGCCAGCGATCCGTGCGCGCGAGGGCGTCGTGCTGGGTAAGGCCGGCCATGTCCTTCACAAAAGCGCTGCACACGAGTTTTCCTTCGTCCAGCACAACGGCGGGCTCGTCGGGAACCTGGTAGTTGCGAAAGTGCAGCGTGCGCCCGGAGAGGATCAAGGCCGGCCGATCGTCCAGCGGCGTGTTGACGTCCGTGGGGACTTTCAGCTTGGGCGCGATGCGCCGTCGGACGAAGTCGGCCAGTTCCTCGCGGACCCAGAGCGTGAGCCGCGAAGGGTTGGTGTGGCGGATTTGTTTTTCGAGCAGGGTGGCCATGCCCGTGGCGAGCATGAAGACGGGCCTGCCCAGCGCCACGGGTGCGAAGGAGGGCCAATGGTTGCCTTCGAAGATGACTACATGCATGGGGATATGATAACACGCGGGAGGCGAGGTTGTTAGAAGATTTTGACTGAAGCGTGCGTTGTCTGACGACGGCCAACCGTGCGTTGTCTACAGATCCCGATAGACCTCTCTGCGATGGGCGACAATCCGGACATCGACGGCTTCGAGTGGGTCGTCGACCAGATAGACGATCCGGTAATCGCCGACACGAATGCGCCACATCCGGGCTGCTCCCGCCAACTTAACGCAACCGGGTGGGCGCGGATCCGCGCCGAGGGAGACGATCTTCGTGATGATCCGTCCCTGAACATTCCGCGGCAGCCTGGCCAATGCTTTTTCCGCACTCTCTTTGAGTGAAACCCGGTAACTCATGTCAGAGTCCCAGCCGCTTGCGGACGGCGTCGAGGGGAATGGATTTCTCCCCTTCCCGTCGTTTGGCCTCGGCGACGTCGCCACGGTCTTGTATAGAAATTCCCTCGGCTTTCGCCTGTAATCGGCGGAAGTCCTTTTCAGGCAAGATCACGAATCGCCTGCCCCCCAGTCTAACGGTTTGCGCAATCATACATTCACCTGCCGGTTGAGATACCAAGCATCGTATTATACCTTACTGTCGATGGCTAATAGAAAATCTTCGGCAGATACTCCGGCGCATCCGCAAACGGTTTCACGTCACCCCGGCGAACGGCGTAGAGGCGCGAATGGCTCTGCCGGGCGGCGGTCACCAGCGGCTCATACGGCGCGTTGCACACATCCCACAGGCCGATGTTGTAGTTCTCGCCGTCGCCGCGGCCGATGGCGGCCTGGTCGTACATCGTGAAGTAATGCACGCCGACGCACTGCGGGATGGCGGCGGCGTCCTCGGTGTAGGCACGGAACGCCCGGCCGCGGTCGGCCTGGTCTTTCACGCGGCCGATGCCGGAGGCGGGCAGGCCGACGTCGAGGGCGCCGAAATGCCACTCGCCGATCATGACCGGGCGATGCACCATGGCCTCGATCTTCTGGAGCGGCTGGGCGGGCACTTTGTTCTGGTAGCAATTGATGCTGAAGACATCGAATGTGGTCATGCTCTTGATGGCCCAGTCGGGCGGGAGGGTGTGGTAGCGGGCGCCCAAGTTCAGGTGGTTCGGGTCGATTTTGCGGCAGGCATCGGAGATGACGTGGAAGAGCTTCTCGACCATGATCGTGCTGAAGTCCGCCAGGTCGGTGACGGCGACCGGCGTGAGAACATGGGCAAAGCGGCCCGTCTCGATTTGAGCGAATGTTGTCGGGATGCCCCAGGCTTTGGCGAGCGTGGCGTCGTCGGAGTATTTACGCCGGAGCTGGTGGGCCAGCGCTTTGCGGCAGAAGCAGGTGTCGGTGGTGTAGAGCATTCCGGCGGCCGGCACTTCGCGGGAGAAACCCCAGGTGGGTTCGTTCATGAGAAAGTAGCCGATGAAGGCAGGATCGGTGGCGGTTTCCTTGAGCTGCAGGGCATATTCGCCGGCATGGCGGGTGAACAGCGGATCGAAGACATCGGGAAAATCGCGGTAGACGCGGGTCTGCATGAGGGCTTTGGTGCTCAGTGGGCGGACATAAGGGAATTTCGCGGCGGCCGCGATTTCCCACTGCGACCAGTTGGCGACGGTGTTGAAGCCGGCCGAGCGAAGCTGCGACAGGGCGATGGTTGCCCAAGCTTCGGGGCCCTTGTCGCCGAAGACGCGTTTGAAGTTGGCGGCCAGGAAGTCGGTCGCCCGGCCGGCGCCTTCGGGGAGTTTGTCGAACGCCTTGGCGAGCGAGCCGACGTGGAAGTCGATGTTCGAGCGCACACAATCCAGCCCGGCCGACCAGAAGAGATAGCCTTCCGGGTCGACCAGCCACCAGCGCTGGCCGTCGTGATGGGTGCGGAAGAAGCCCGCGGCTTTGTCGGTCTTGAGCTTCTTGCAACCACCGAAGGATGAGAATTCACCGGGCCATTTGGCATCTTTGGCGGTATTAAGCTGGCTCTGAAGCCGGGCCTTGAGTTCGTCGATGTTCCGAGTTTTACCGGGCCAATCGCGGAGTTTCCACTGCCCGAGTTCGTCGATCAAGGCTCCCTTGGGAAGAAGCGGATCTGACAGGATTGGCGGTTCGTTGTCGGTCAGCGTCAGTGCCGTTTGCGCCCACTTCACCGGCCCGGCC
>JBEKVL010000876.1:0-2909 GCA_049514055.1 Tepidisphaeraceae bacterium
CGGCGCGGCATAGCGCACGGTGGTCACGACGCGCGTCCGTTCCTCCCCCTGCTTGCCGGCCACGCCGAAGTCGGCCAGTTTGTACGATGGCCCATTGCATATCAGGATATTGGCCGGCTTGAGATCGTTGTGCAGCACCGGTGGTTCCTTGGCGTGCATGGTCGAGAGCGCGAAGCCCACATGTTCCAGCACTGTTTGCACATCCTCCGGCGAACCCGGCAGGTCGCCCAGTGAGTCGGCCAGCGTCGTTTCGGCATATTCCATGGCGATCCACGGCGTGCCGTCCGTCACGGCCGCGCCGTAGAAGCAGACGATGTGCGGGTGTCCCGAGAACGACAGCAATGGCCGGATCTCCCTGAGGAACCGCGTCTCGCCCACCTTGTCATTGGAGGCCAGCGCCGGAAACACTTTCAGCGCCACCGGCCGCGTCAGCCCGCCGGGAAGCTGCTCCTCGGCCTTGTAGACGACGGCCGCGCCGCCCTCGCTGATACGCTCGACGATATGGAACCTGTCTATCTTCTTCACTTGAAAAATCCTGAGGAACTCTTTCCCTGCCGCGCCGCCCAGGTCATCCGGCGGTTGGTGAACTGCACGGCTGCGATCGCCAGATCCTCGTCGCTCGGGTCCGCATCCTCCCGGCGGGGCGTCAAGATGCGTTGCAACACGCCGGGATTCTCCGCCGCCGTTGCCTTGAGGTGACGGCGGTCTTCCTGGCTCTCCAGCAATATTTGAACACGCAACCACCATTCCTGAGACTTGTCGTATGCTTTTGCCTGGTCCAGCCGCCAGGCCTCGCGGAAAACCGCGGGCGTATCGGCCGGCAGCCGTCCGGCCTTCGCCTCCCGCTCCAGCCACGGTTGAATGAAACTGTACGCCCGGTCCCAGTTGTCCACGCTCGGCGCCGATTCCCTCGATCCCATCGCGAGGAACACCGCCGCCCCCACGATCGACAACGATATCACTCCAAGGATCCCCACCCGCCAGCGGTTCAGCGCCCCCGCTGCCGCATCGGATCGTTCGACGCGAATCACCGTGTCGCCGCAGAGCCGGAACTGTTCCGGCGGGCGCAGCCGCACCTGCCCGGAAATCCGGTTGCCGTCGAGAATCGTCCCGCGGGCCGAGAGGTTCTCCACCAGATACTCATCGCCATTCCGCGTGACGATCAGGTGCTCCCAGGAAATCTCCGGCGACGACAGCCGCAGCCCGGCCGACGTCGAGCGCCCGACGATCGTCTGCCCGGGCGGAATCTTCGCTTCCGCGCCGGTGTCTGGTCCTTCGATGACTCGAATGACATATTCCATGGTTCAGCGCAACCTCAGGTCGCCACGCATCACGCGCACAATAATCGGCCCGAACAGCAGAATGATCGCCGACATCAGCACCAGCGTCGATGGCAGCATCACCCACACACCGGCGGCGCCCGCCGTCGCCTGGGCGCGCAACATCCGCTCCGACGCCAGCCGGTCGGCCAGCCGTTCCAGCGTCTCCGCCAGCGGCCAACCCAGTTCCTCCGACTGCACAATGCTGTCGGTCAACGCCGTGATGTCGTTTATCTTAAGCCGCTCCGCCATCGTGCGAAATGCCTCGGCCCGCGGCGAGCCCATGTTCATCTCGGCCAGCACCTGCCCGAATTCATCGCCCAGTGCCTGCTCGCGATAGTCCTCAACCACGCGGCCCATGGCAATGCCCAGCGTGGTGCCCGAGCGGAGAATCAGCACGATCAGGTCCAGCACATACGGCAGGGCCTTGAGGATCTCGGCCTCGCGCACCGTCCCCCGCGTCTGGAGACTCGACACCAGCACCAGGAAACCCAGCGGCAACCCCAGCAACCCCGTCCACGCCAGCCACGGCCCGATCAGTACCGTCGCCGAAAACCCGATGAACATGACGAGCCCCATGCCCAGCAGCAACCCCAACGCGACGAGCTCGTCATCGTCCAGCCCGCCCGGATACCCCGCCCGCGCATACGGCCCGCGCACGTACGCCCGCAGCGCCTCGGGGCTTGCCTTCTCCACCAGCCCGCCCAGGCCGTGAATCAGCGGCAACACGAGTGCCAGCAGCGGCGAATTCTTGAGCGCCCGCCGGCGCATTTCCGCCCGGCGCATCGACTCGCCGCCGAACTCCCGCGGATCCTCCGTCCCCGTCTGCATCAGCCGCTGGGCCATGATAACCAGCAACGCCGCCGCCAACCCGAAAGCCACGGATGCCAGTATCTTCAGGAATAATGGGTCTACTCCATCCATCAGACCTCCGACCTGGTGATTTTCGCCGCAAAATAAGCTCCAACGCCCGCAAGCAGCCCGGCCACCAACAGCACGCCGTACCCCGCCGCCGTCGTAAACATCAGTTCCACGCCCTCCTGGTCGACCGACGCGATGATCAGCAGCATGAACAGCGGCGACACCAGCAGCACCTTGATGTTCGTCCTGCCTTCGGCGGTGTGCGCCTCCACCGTCTGCCGCATCTGTTGCAGCCGTTCCAGCGAACGCGAAATGCGGTCGAGCGTCTCGGCCACGTCGCCGCCCATCTCGCGATTGAGCAACAGCGCCGACGCGAACAGGTTGAAGTTCGGGAGGATCAACCGCTCCTTGGCCTCACGGACGGTCGTCTCCACATTCGCCCCGAACGCATAGCGGTTGGCCATCACCTTGAATTCCGTGCGGATCGGCTCGGGCGCCTGCTCCGACAGACGCTCGACCGCCTGCACGAGGCTCAGCCCGGCGCGGATGCTGTTGGACATGGTCGCGATGGCGGCCGGAAGCTGCTTGTCGATCTTCTGCCGCCGCTGCGACCAGGCCATCTCCACCAGGATCTTCGGCACGACCAGCAGGAACATCCACAAGCCGCCGGCCACCAGCGGATTGGGAATCAGCGCCAGCAATCCCAGCAGACACACCAGCAACACCGCG
>JBEKVL010000877.1:0-2897 GCA_049514055.1 Tepidisphaeraceae bacterium
AAGTAGGGCCACGTCGATCGACTCGCAGCCTGTGAGCTCGGCGATCTCCCGCTTCAGTCGGGGAGACACCGTATTGCAGTCAAAGTAGATCGTTTCGCTGGTGACAGCCTCACGGACGGAAGCGGGCACGGTATCGGCTTCGGAGGGAAAGACGCAGCTCATAACGTAGGAAAACGGCCCTGGTCGCTCCTCGATGGCCCCTAACAGCACTCCGTCGACGACCGGTCGCCGTGGGGATGGGTCGAGCACCCACGGACGCCAGTCTGCACGCGCGAGCCGACGGCTGATCGCGGATCCTACTGAGCCATGTCCGACGATCAGCCACCGGCCATGGTCGCTCGCTGGCATCACGTCCATGGTATGTCTAGCTCTCGCCCATGGTCGCGAGGAGCAATTCCCGGCGCGATGTGGTCGTCGGATCGAGCTCGGAGATGAGGCGACCCTTGCGGAGAACGAGGATCCGGTCGCACAGATCGAGCAGTTCCTCGGACTCGGACGACCAGACGAGGATCGACATTCCTTGGGCTGCGAGTTCTCGGACAACGTCGTGCACCTCGACCTTCGCACCGACGTCGACACCCCTGGTTGGGTCGTTAAGGAGCATCAGGCGCGGCTTGGCTGCCAGCCACTTGGCCAAGACAACCTTCTGCTGGTTGCCGCCGCTCAGCTGCGTAACGGGGGCGTCCAGGGAGCGCGCACGGATCCGGAAGCGACGCGAGAAGCCTGTCGCGACCTCTTTGAGCGTCCCCTCGGGAACGTATCCGAGCCTAGCCCGCAGCCGATCGAGGATCACAACAACGATGTTCTCGGCTACGGACCGATCCATCATCAGGGCATCACGCCGGCGGTCGGCTGGGATTGAGGCAACCCCGGCGCGGACCGCAGCGCCCGGACGATCGGGCTGGTAAGGCACGCCATCGAGCATGACGGTACCGCCGAGATGGCGCCGTAGGCCAAAGAGGGCATCGAATAGATCCTCTACGCCGGAGCCCTCCAGGCCGGTCACGCCGACAATCTCGCCCTTCCGGACGTCAAGGTCGAACCCCTCAAGTTTCCCAGCCCGAAGCCCGCCGATGGAGAGCCGTATTTCGCCCAGGCTTGAGGCACGCTCGTGGCGCGAAGGAGCGGCTCGGCCCGTCGAGCCGACCATGAGTCTAACGGCATCACGAACGGTGAGGCGATCTGCCGGCAAGGAAGTTACGACGTGGCCATCACGGAGGATGGTGACGAAATCAGCGATTCCAAGGACCTCGTCGATGCGGTGGGAGACGAGCAGGAAACACTGGCCCCGCGATCGAAAGCGTCGGACGACGGCGTAGAGGGCCTCCGTCTCAGCGTCCGTCAGGGCAGAGTTGGGCTCGTCTAGTAGGATCATGTCCGCCTGGAAGTGGAATGCGCGAAGGATCTCGACCATCTGGCGCTCGGCGAGCGACAGCTGGGCGACCTCGCGATCCGGCGGGATGTGGAACCCCACCGCATCCATCGTTGTGCGAAGTGCCCTAACCATGTCATCGCGATGCATGAGGCCCAGCGGGCCGTGCACCTCGGTTCCCGCGTAGATGTTGTCGACCACGGTCATCGTTGGGAACAGGCTGAGTTCTTGATACACGACGCTTATGCCGAGACGCCGAGCGTCTCTCGGTGAGGCCATCTGCACATCGACACCGCCGACCAACATGACGCCGGCATCCGCTCGTATGGCACCACCGAGGATCTTGACAAGGGTGCTCTTCCCGGCGCCATTCTCCCCGAGAACCGCATGGACGGTCCCGGGCCACAAGTCCAAGCTGACGTCGGCAAGCGCCTGCACGCCGCCGAACCGTTTCGATAGGTTCCGAACCGACACCCTGGGTGCCCGTTCGAGCACGTCGCGCGCTTGTCCGGTTGTGATCACGGGACCGTCCATGGGATGCACTCAGCCGCCCGCGTTCTTCACGTCGGGACTGTTCCGGATGTCCTGAAGATTCGAAATGTCAGCGAAGATGCTCTGGCCGTTATGAACCCCCGTCGGCAATGGCGCACCCGTTGCGAAATGCTGGTACATGGTCGTCATCGTGTACAGGCCCTCCTGATAGAGGCTGCTCCCCTGCGACCAAGCGACCCAGCCCTCGCCGATGAGGTCGAGTGTCGTGGGCAACCAGTCGTAGCCGGCGACGAGAATGTTCTTGTTGTTGTGCGCCTTGAGGACTTGGCCCCAGTTCTGCGTGTCGGGCCCGCACATCGCGTACGCGACCTGCAGCTGCGAGCTCTTGGCCGTGTAGATGTTCTGGATGTTCGCGAGGTTCTTAGCCGTGTCCGTTGTAGTGTTGTAGAAGCCGATTTCGGTCAGTTTGAAGGGACTCGTCGCGTTCTCAGCGGCAACTTCGTTCTCAAAGCCCGTCCGTCTGTCCTGCTGGCCAGTGACGGTCGGCAAACATGAAGTGACAACGAAGTTCACATTGCCGGTCGCGTTCTTCGCTGCGAAGTACTTGAAGATGCGCTGTGCTTCGAGCTTCCCCTGGTCGAGCGGGTCAGCTCCCCCGAAGTAGAAGAAGCTACGATTCGAGGTAGGTGCGTCGAGTTCAGTCGTGGCCACCGGTATGCCCGCCGCCACGAGCTGGTTGATCGCTGGCACTACTGCCGTGGAATCGACGGGCAGCAGGACTACACCGTTGACCTTCTCCGTTTGTAGGTCCTGCAGCAGTGAGATCTGCTGCTGCGCAGTGGACGGCGAAGGGCCAACAATCTTGAGGGTGAAGCCGCAGTTGGCTGCCGCGTCCTGAGCTCCCTTACGAAGCGGGAGCTCGACGGGGTTTGTCAGGTCATCGAGAACAAGCGCCAGAGTGATCGCCCCGACTGACGACGATGGGCACGGACTAGCGCTCGATGTCGGTCCGGAGCTCGGCGCCGTAGACTGG
>JBEKVL010000878.1:0-2889 GCA_049514055.1 Tepidisphaeraceae bacterium
CCTTGCCGAGGTGCCGGTATGCGGCCGGGTCCCGCAGCACCTCCACGGCTTTCCGGGCAAGCGCTTCGTAATCAAAGAAGTCGCACAATAGTCCATTCTCACCGTGTGTGATGCACTCGCGCACGCAGGTCTGGTCCGACGCCAGCACCACCGCGCCGCAGGCCATGGCGTCCACCATCGACCAGGACGCGATGAACGGCTCGGTCAGATAGACGTGCAGGTCGCTGATGGAGAGGATGTCGGCCAGCGTTTCCTGCGACACATAGCCCGTGAAATGGAACCTGGAAAGGTCGTACTCGTCCTGGCCGAGCACGTGATGGCGGAACGCGCCCGAGATGTAGCGCTGTTCCCCGCCGTAGTGGATGCTGTCGGCGCCCACGACCACGAAGGCCACGTCGGGGAACTGCTCGTAGATGCGCTTGGCCGCCTTCATGAAGATGTCGAAGCCGCGCATCATCTCGAACCCGCGCGCCACGTAGGTCACGATGCGGAGCCCGGGGCCGATGTGCTTGCCGGCGCCGATGCTGCGATCGGGGTTGTCCTTGCGGTGGTAGACGCTGGTGTCGATGCCGTCGAAGATCACCTCGATCTTGTCGCGGTATGGGGCGGGGAAGAACTCCCGCTGGTATTGCGTCGGCGTCCAGCCCCGGTCGCAGTTTTCCAGGTCGAGCATGAGCATGGCGTTGCGGGTCTTGACCCGCAGCAGCATGGCTTCCGTGACCGGCATCTCCGGGCGATAGCCCATGTCGCCGCCATGCGGCCGGTAGAAGTATTCAAGGAAATTGATGATCGGGGCGTCGTAAAGAAACGGCAGGAACAGCGACGAGCCGAAGCCCGTGTGGGCAATGACCAGATCGGGCCGAATGTCCGGCCGGGCCTTGAGGGCGGCGTAGACCCCGTGGGCATGCACCACGCAATTCTCGAAATTGCGCGTGCAGAGGTGGTTGGCGCGGGTGGCTCCGCCGCGAGTGCGGTAGACGAGTTTTTCAACACCCGGCAGTGTGCCCTCGGCCTTGCCCGTGACAAACGTACACTGCCACCCGAAATCACTCACCAGCCTCGGGGCGATGTACCGGAACTGCGCCGGGAAATTCTGGTGGATGAACAGCACATGCATGATTCACTGCCAATCAGACTAACCTTAACCGCGAGACATTTCAATTTCATGCCGGAATCATGCCGTCCGGAGAGCGTGGGCGGAAAGTCCCGACCGATCGCATCGTGGCCGGGGTCGGAGGCGTGCATGCCGCGTCACGTCTGTCTGTCAAACGACAGCCTGTTGACCGAAACGTCATTCCTGCGATGCAGCCGACTGGAAGATGATCCGCAGATTACATTATGCATCAAATGCTGCAAGTGCCGCAACGCGTAACTCCATCGGACATATAATCCGCAGCCGTGACGAACTACCGGATCGCCCGTGAGGAGACGCATGCTGCTGCAACTGGCGGAGACTTCATTATCACACGTGCCAATGGATGCGATGGGCTTCGCCATGCGATCCCGGCGTTGGTTGCTGGCCATGGCCGGGTTGCTCGTGCCGCTGGCGGCCGGGTGCCAGGCGCCGCGCACCCAGGTGGATCCGGATCACGCCAGGGAAGTCGATGCGATGGTCTCCAGCAGCACAACATCTCGGATCAACGCCCTCGCGTTGCTCGCGGCCGATCCGCGCGTGGTGCCCGAGCCGCCGGCCGGAACCCTCACCCGGCAGGATGCCATCAATCACACCCTGACGCACAATCTGGCCCTCATCGCCAGTGCGGAGAACCTGCCGATCGCCCAGGCCCAACTGGCACAGGCCGGCCTGTGGACCAACCCGTCGCTCGGCCAGACCGGCTCGTTTGCCTGGCCGGTCTTCGGGGGGAGTGGCGCCGCGTCGTTTGACTTTCAACTGACACAAGTGGTCAACACGTTTCTTACCCGGCCCTACAAGGTGGCCGTGGCCGAGGCGCAGCGGTTCCAGTCGGGGATCGATCTGGCCAGTCAGGCATTCGACCTGTCGCAGCAGGCGGAGGCGAAGTATGACGAGATGGCGCACCTGGTTCGCGACCGCAAGCTCTCGGAGAAAGTGGCGGCGTCGTACAAACGCGCCTTCGAGGCCGCCGAGGCCCGGGCGAAAGTGGGCATGGTGCCGACACCCGATGTCAACCGGGCTCGCCTCCAGTACGAAGATGCGCAGCGGCAGGTGCGGCACTTGCAGACGCAGTATTCGCGGGCGGCACGCGAGATGAACTGGCTGATGGGTGTTTCGTCGCCGCCGCTATGGCAACTGCCCGAGGAGGCCGCCGAGGCGCCGCGCGACTTGGCACTCGCGCCCGATGCGGCCATGCTGGAGCAGATGGGCCGAGGCCATCGCCTGGATCTCCGCCGGGCCGATTTCGACCGCCGGGTGAGTGAGGCCAACCTCAAACTTGCCAAACTGGGCATGATTCCGCAGTTAACCCTCGGCACGGACGTCGCCCGCGACAATTCCAAGAACTGGTCATTCGGGCCCTCTTTCAACGTCGAGCTGCCGATCTTCGACACGGGCAAGGTGGGCGTGGAACTGGCCAACGCCCAGCTTCGCCTGGCGGACAAGACCTATGTCGCGCTGGAGGGGCAGGTGCGCCAGGACGTGCGGGCGGCCGTCGAGAACCTGCTGATCGCCGACGAGGACGTCCGCTTCTACCGTGACAAGCTGATCCCGCAGGAAGAAGAAAACGTGCAACTGGCCCAGAAATCCTTCCAACTGGGCAATAGCGACCTGGACAGCCTGCTGAACACACTGCGGGAATATGTGTCGGCCCTGCAGTCGTACGAGGACGCCATCGACACCTACAACGGCAACCGGATCGCCCTGCAACGCGCGGTGGGCATGGTCTGGGCCAGAATCATCGAAGCAAGCAATGC
>JBEKVL010000879.1:0-2881 GCA_049514055.1 Tepidisphaeraceae bacterium
CGGCTGGTGGACCTCATGGAGAAGATGGACCGCGGCGCACTGGTGACGGCGGCCGAGGCCCTGGTTCCGCTCACCGATCCGGAGTTGCTCGCCCAGTTGAAGAACTACCCGGACAACGGCGACGTAGTCATGGCGGGGGTCAGCGGGCACGTCGTCGCCCGGATCGAGACGCCCGCCGGCGCGATCCTCATCGGCGGCAAGGAGTCCAATACCTATTATCTCGATTCGCTGGGCGACGTGGCCCTAGTAATCGACCTGGGCGGGGAAAACAACTACTACGACGGCACGGTTTCCGTCGACCGGCCGCTGCTGGTGAACGTCAACCTGGGTGGCCACAACATCTATCGTTCGGCCAAGCCGGCCGTGCAAGGCGGGTCGATCCTGGGCGTCTCGATGATCGTCAACGCCGAGGGCGGCAACCGCTACGATGCCGATGACCTGGCTCAGGCCTCGACGATCGGTGGCGTGGGAATCATCGTCGAGTTCGGCGGCGACAACACCTATCGCGGCGTGCGGCGGGTGCAGGCCCAGGCGATCGGCGGCCTGGCGATCCTCATCGGCCACGGCGGCGGCAACAGTTATCACGCCGGCATGTGGGGCCAGGGACTGGGCGGCCCGCTGGGCTTCGGCATCCTCGACGACCTCAAGGGCAACGACCACTATTACCTGGGCGGGCTGAATACCAACTCTTACAAGCCGGAAACGCCGGGCTACGAAGGTTTCGGCCAGGGCGTGGGCGGCGGCATCCGCCAGGTGGCCGACGGCGGCATCGGCATGTTGTTGAACGGCGGCGGCCACAGCGTCTACGAGTTCGATTACCTCTCGCACGGCGGCGGCTACTGGTGCGGCCTGGGCTTTGCCCGCGACTTCGGCGGCTACAGCAAGCGCCTCATCGCCCGCAAGAATTTCTACGGCGGCGAGCGCACGGAGAGCCTTTACCAGCGCTTCGGCTGCGGTTGGGGCTGCCACTATGCCCAGGGCTTCTGTTTCGACGACAAGGGCCACAGCACGTTCGAAGGCAGCATCATGGGCAGCGGCATGGGCTGGGACTGCTCGGTCGGCGCGTTGTGCGTTTTCGGCGGCGAGAATCAGTTCGACGCCGCCGTTAGCCTGGTGCAAGGTTGCGGGGCCCAAGGCAGCCTGGGCATCCTCTACCAGTACGGCGACGGCTCCGAGTTCAAGGGCTATGGCCAGGGTTACGCCTCGTCGAACCTGACCTACCACAGCGCCTACGATTGCGGCGGAAACTTCAGCTTCCTGGTGAGCTACGGCTCGGGCAACACGTTCGGCTGCGGTGCCCAGGAGCACTCGATCATCCAGCGGGGCACTTCCGGCGGATTCCTCATCAGCCGGCCGCGCCACGAACAGGCGACGCCGACCGCCAGCCGGCCCGGCGAGAAAACCACGGCCGGCCCGTGAGGAACAGGTTGGCAGCCTGTAAACGCCCTCGCCGGGCTTGCCCCTAATGGCACGAGATTAAGGCGTAAACCGTTTTGACTGCGTAAGTTGTGTATTGCGGAATTGGGGTTAGATGCCACCGGCTTGCCCGGTGGAGTGTCACGTTCCAAGCTACACACGGCGGCCCACTCAAACCTTCCGTTTCCACGTTCCCCGGCGGCGTAGCCGCCGGGGAACGTGGAAACGGAGATAGGGGGTGTCGCCCTTGTTGTAGCAAGAAACGTAAGTATCCACCGGGCAAGCCGGTGGCATTGAAATCCGGAAGCCGTGTGCTGATAAGGGCACTAATCATCGCTCCACCGTGATAAACCCGGTGGTGGCGTTTGCTGTCGTAATGATCAGAACAATGGAACAGGTATCCCGGAGCGAACGAAACTGAGCCAAGCGTCAGTTTTTTTGCCTTTTGTTTGGTCTTTCTTGAAAAAGTTGCGAATAATCGTAACGCTCAGGGCCAAGGGCAAGGGAACCCGAGAAGGACTCACGAGCGGTTCCGGGCGAAGCATAAGGTGAATTGGCTATGGGCACGATTCTAATCGACAAGCTGTTGCACACGGTCGTCAAGCGAAAGGCGAGCGATCTGCATATTGCCGTCGGGCAACCGCCCGTGTTGCGGTTGGACGGCCACATGAAGAAGCTGGAGACCAAGGTCCTCGAGCCCGAGGATACCGTGGCCTTGATGAAGAGCATCGCCCCGGAGCGGTCGCAGAAAGAGCTGCAAGAGAAGGGCGGGGCCGACTTCGGTTTTGCCTTCGGCGATCTGGCCCGCTTCCGCGTTTCGCTGTTCAAGCAGAAGGGCTACGTGGGCATGGTCCTGCGGCAGATCCCCAACAAGCTCTTGAGCTTCGAGGATCTGGGCACGCCTCCGGTGCTGAAGGACTTGATCATGCGTCCCCGCGGCCTGATCCTGGTCACCGGTCCTACGGG
The DNA here is from genome assembly GCA_049514055.1 of Tepidisphaeraceae bacterium. Lineage (GTDB taxonomy): Bacteria > Planctomycetota > Phycisphaerae > Tepidisphaerales > Tepidisphaeraceae > JANYKD01. The sequence continues at coordinate 2,383 of JBEKVL010000879.1, forward strand.
ATCGGGCAAGACGACGACCCTGGCCGCCGCCGTGGACTACCTCAACCAGACGTGCGACCATCACATCATCACGATCGAAGACCCCATCGAGTTCTATCACCCCCACAAGAAGTGTACGGTCAACCAGCGCGAAATCGGCGTCGACGTGGGCAGTTTCGCCGAGGCCATTCGCCGCGCCTTGCGGCAGGACCCGGACATCATCATGGTGGGTGAAATGCGCGACCTGGAAACCATCGAGGCCGCCATCACCGCGGCGGAAACGGGCCACATCGTGTTCGCCACGCTGCACACTACGGGCGCCACGGGCACCGTCAACCGCGTGATCGACGTTTTTCCCACGAGCCAGCAGGAACAGATCCGCACGCAGTTGTCGACGTCGGTGATCGGCATCATTTCGCAGGCCCTGCTGCCCAAGATCGGCGGCGGACGCGTGGCGGCCTACGAAATGCTCGTCGTCACCTCGGCCATCGCCAACCTGATTCGCGAAAACAAGACCTTT
>JBEKVL010000880.1:0-2878 GCA_049514055.1 Tepidisphaeraceae bacterium
AACGATGCCGGACTGCACCTCATTGTAGAGCGATTGGGTTTGCTGATTGAGCTGTTCGAGCAGGGGGTATTCCGCACGAGAAATGGCGCACACGGCGAGCAGGATGATCCCGAGCGACAAACTCTTCCAGGCATTGCTGGCATTTCGTTGTTTGCGGCTTGTTTTGAGCATGGCAAGTTCGTCTGCGTCCGAATAACGAACCTCAGATCCCAAATCTCGGATTTCAAATCTCAAATCTGAAGTCTCAAAAATTCCCCGACCTGACAATCAGATACCCGTCTCGGATCTGCTCCTCCTGGTCCTGCCAGCGGCGCAGATCGTCGGAGAACTCGCGGGCCTGATCGGCCGAGTTGAAGTGCTGTACGCCGAGGATCCGGCCCGAATCATCGGAGACACTGACCTGATACGTCGGCGACGGCGATGGGTGATTGGCGGGCGCCCCTGACCCGCCGCGGCCGATCCAGCCGACGCCGAATCCGATCGCCATGCAGGCGGCAATGGCGCCGGTTGCCCGGGCGAATCGGCCGTAGAGCATCCAGCGGCGGCGCCGGGCGATGTTCGCCTCGACGCGATGGAGGAAATCCTGGGTCTGGTCGTCGGTGGGCTCGATGGCCGCGAAATGCGCTTCGCGCAGTTCCCGCTCACGCCGAAGGTCCGCCAGCGCGGCCGACAGTTCCGGCTCGGTGCCCAGCCGTTTCTGGAGATCGACGGTCTCGATGGCGCCCAGTTCGCCGTCGAGCCACGTTTCAAGGATGTCGAGTTCGGTTTCGGTCACGGCGTTTCCTCTTCATTCGTGTGCTTCTCGCGGGCAATCCGCTTTTCCTTGAGCCGCTCGCCCTTGGGTTTGGATTCCATGAATCCTCTCAACTTCTCGCCCAACTGCCTTCGTCCGCGATGCAGCCAGGTTTTCACCTGCGGCACGCTCGCATCGAGAATCCGGGCGATCTCCACATAGGGCATATTCTCATATTCACACAGCACCAGCGCCGCCCGGAAATGTTCCGGCAACTCGGCGATCGCAGCCTGCACGACGCGCACCGTTTCCCGGTCAACGATCCCGCCGACGGGGGTCTCCGGACGGCCGGGGTGATCGTCGGCCACCAGGCTCATGCGCGGCGCGCGGAGCGTTCGCAAGGCCTCGTTCACAACCGTCCGCCGCAGCAGCCCGATGGGCTCCGTCCAATCGTAGCGAGCCCGATGCTCGTACAGATTGAGGATCGCCTGCTGCAGCACATCCTCGGCCGCCGCCTGCGTGCCGACGATGCCGCGGGCAATGGCCAGCAATCGCCTCGAATGGAGGCGGACGGCGGTTTCAAAAAGCTCGGTCGTCTGATCTGCCATCGCGCCTTGAGGCTATCTGAAAGGAGAAACCAGAGGAAGAGGGAAAGTTGCGGGGATTCCCGGTTTGGCTTGCCGCACGCTCCGCACTATCATCGGCGTCGGCCGTCTGAATCAACCAATTATGTTTCGCGGACTGATTATCACCACCGTCGTTGTCTACCTGGCCATCGCGCTTGGCTGCGCCTTCTCCACCGCGGGCGATGGCCCGCCGCTGCCGAACCACTGGAAGTCGCATGTGCGGCCCGCGCCGCCGCTGGCCAAGGGCGAGCGCGCCATCGGGCTGCCCATGCGCGGAGTGGCCATGCAGATCCAGCGCATCGACTGGATCGACACCGAGTACCGCAAGTCCATCGACAAGATCGTGGACCTCGGCGCCGATTCGGTGTTCTTTGTGGTTGACGCCCACCAGGAAAACGCCGGCTCGACCACCATCTACCTCGACATGCGCCTGATGCCGACGCCGGCGCAGCTCGGCAGCCTGATCGACTATGCCAAGAGCAAGAAACTCCGCGTCATGCTGATGCCGATCGTCCTGCTCGACCGGCCGCGCACCTACAGCGAGTGGCGCGGCACGATCCGGCCGGACGACTGGAGCGCGTGGTGGGACAGCTACCGCGGCATGCTCTACCACTTTTCCTGGATCGCCGAATCGCACGGCGTGGACGTGCTGGTGGTGGGGTCGGAACTCGTCAGCACCGAGGACCAGGCCGAGCAGTGGGAGAAGTCCATCGGCATGGTCCGCAAGACCTTCAAGGGCATGCTGACCTACTCGGCCAACTGGGACCACTACAAGGAAGTCAAGTTCTGGGAGTGGCTCGATTTCGCCGCCATGAACAGCTATTACACGCTCGGCAAGGACAACAGCGTTTCGGTCGGGCAGATTCAGAACAACTGGATCGAGTTCAAGAACAAACTCCTCAATTTCCAGAAGCAGATCGACAAGCCGATCTTCTTCACCGAGGTCGGCTGGTGCAGCCAGGCGAATGCGGCCAAGGAACCATGGGATTACACCCAGGACAGCGTCCCGCTCGATCTGGATCTTCAAAAGCGGCTGTGGGAAGGTTTCTTCAAGAGCTGGTACGGAGTGCCCGAGTTCGGCGGATTCATGATCTGGGAATGGCCGCCGGGAGATGGCGGATCGACGAACCGCGGCTACACGCCCGAGGGCAAGCCGGCCGAAAAAGTGATCCGCGAGTGGCTGGCGAAAGAGCGGTGGGAGGTTAAGTAGAATTAAGTAGGACTGGCGTCCTCGCTGGCCTGGAATACCAGACGGTTCGCGCCGCAGGAAGGCCAGCGAGGACGCTGGCCCTACTCTTGCTGCCTTGCTCAATGCGTGCCATGCGGCGCCGCGGGCGTCGCCGTCCCCGCCGGCCGCGTCGTCGGCCGGGTCGATGCGGCCGCTTCCCGGATGCGCAGGTTCGCCTTCATCTCGAGCCATCGGCCGCTCGGATGGCAATCGCCGCAGGTGTATCCGCCCGGGTCAACCCGCCATCCGACCGCGCTCAGTCCGCCGTCGTGGCAGTCGGTGCAGAGCATG
>JBEKVL010000881.1:0-2868 GCA_049514055.1 Tepidisphaeraceae bacterium
CGCTGGGTAAATTCCTGAAGTTGGACAATCCCAATTTCGTCACATCCACGGTCAACGGCACCACCACCTACACGCTCACCGGCAAGGGTCTGTTCGCCAAGGGCAGTTGCAACCTGACAGTCTCCTTCGACAAGAACCCGCAGGGAGTGATCAAAGTCAGCCAACTCAAGGTGCAGTAGCCCTGCCGGCGGGGTCATCGCATTTGGCCGCTGGAAGTGCCGCCAGTGCCCTCACTGGCGGAACGCCGAGGAACGGACCTGCCGGTGCGAGCACCGGCAGCACTAAGTGCGATTACCCTGTTCGAGCCGGGTAGCGAGCACCCGTTGACTTGAAAGAACGTGCGGTATTGGGATAATGGCAATCGCAAATGGGCGTCTGTGTATCCGTGAGTCGTTCTGCGGAGATCATCTATGGCTCTTCAAAGAAGAAAAACCCGTCGCATCAACCTGCTGGAACAGCTCGAAGAACGACGCCTCTTTGCCGTAGCCCTGCCATCGGACCTCGCCCTGCCAATTGATGGAACCATGGCCTTCGGCGATCTCAATGGTGACGGCCAGCTCGACATGGCCCAAGTTGTGCTGTTCCAGGATCCGCGCACGCTCGTTTGTGATTGGCGCGTCAATGTCTATTTGAACCGCGGCGCCGGCCAGCCCGCAACCCAGACCGCGACCGGCCAACTCCGCCAAAGTCAGCAGTTCGTCGCCATGCCGAACATCCCCCCCGCATTTTACGGCAACACCCCAACGAACACTGCCGACGACGACCACGTGACCATAGCCATCGGCGACGTCAACGGTGACGGTAAGAACGATATCGTCGTCTACGACATCGAGGTCCTCGCGGCGGGCGAAACCCTCGTGAAAGCGCCACACGGCGGTATCTTGCTCGGCGATGGCAAGGGCGGGTTCAAACCCGGCGGCACATTTGACACCACGGGGATGAGCAGTGCCGACGCGAACTGGGGCCTGAGCCTCGCCGACTTCAACGGAGACAAGCGGAACGACCTTCTCGCATATACGTACACCGTGACGCCGCCCTTCAACGTCTCGACCCAGATCGTGACGATCGCGTCCACGGTCGGCATCGCCCTGAACAACGGCGCGGGGAGTTTCCGAAACGTCGTCTCGGCCAAGAATCCGCTGGTCCCCCTGTTGCCGGCGGCCCCGCTGCCGGCGGGATCGCCCGCGCAGGGCAAGTACAGCTACTTCCGCGTGCTCGGGGCCGGTGATATTGACGGCGACGGCAAGGCCGAAATCGCCTGCCAACTCGACACCGATACCGTCAACTTCGCGACCCCCACGAATTTCAACCCCCTGACCTTCAGTGCAACCAGGACCATCGTGTTGCCTGGAGCGCAAACTGCGACCGGATCGCAGAGCACAACCTCCTCGACATCTCAGACGCCACTCGGTAACGTGCTGTCACCCCCGCCGGTGACGACCACGACACCCATCTTCGGCAGCCTCCCCACTCCGGGAGCGGCCGCCACGCCGCTGCCGGCGGCCAAGCCCGCGTTTGCATACCTGACCGACCTCAACCGCGACGGCTTGGCCGACATCGCGGTCCTGCGCGGTTCGATCGTCTACGCGGGCGTCAATCGCTCGCTGCAGGTCGCCCTCTCCCAGCGCCCCGCCCTCGGCTGGAAGCAGTTCACCGTGGCCGTTCCGATGAACCCGCTCGGCCCCAGCGGCAACACGACCATGATGATGTTCGTCGGCGACCTCAACGGCAAGGGTATCCAAAGCATGTGCTTCCTGGTGCCGGGACTAATCGACATGTACGCGATCCTGGGTGTCCAGCCGCTACCGACCGCATAGGGGCGTAAGACCGTCAATTGCCTCTCATGGCCGCGATATTGGCCGGCGTGCTCGTCAGCTCGAGCCGCATGATCAACAGGGCGGCGCCAAGCTGGGGATCGGCGCTCAGCAGGTCTTTCTTCTCCTTGGGCCGGGTGGTGCTGCCGTTCTCGGGCTTGGGCGCGGGGTCGTCGGCATCACGGAGGACATCCGCTTCCTGGCGGGCGCCCAATGCCTCCCGGGTCTGCTCGGGGGTCATTTCCACCACCACGTCGGGCTCGACACCCCACTCCTTGGAGTTCTCTTCGCGGTGGATGCACTTGCCCAGCGGCAGATAGTAGTGGCTTGTGGTCAATTTCAACACAGCCTGCTGATTGCCGCTCAGCGGATACAGCATTTGCACCGAGCCTTTGCCGAAAGTACGCTCGCCGACGATGATCGCCCGGTGGTGGTCCTTAAGCGCGCCGGACACGATCTCGCTGGCCGAGGCTGAATACTGGTTCACGAGCACGATCAGCGGACAGTTGGCTTCATCGGGAATCCGGTGGGCGGAGATACTGCTCGAAGGCACCGGCGAATCGGGCCGATCCGGCCGGGTCGACACAATGAGCCCCTTGGTCACGAAACGGTTGACGACGTCGCTCGCCGAATTGAGCAGGCCGCCGGGGTTGTAGCGCAGGTCCATGATGACGCCGCGGGCGCCGGCGGCCATCGCGTCGTTGATCGCCTGCTTGACATCGGCGGCCGTGGTCTTGGAGAAGTTCGTCAGCCGCATGTAGGCGATCTTGTTCTCCTGGTCGATGAAGTACTCCCAGCCGCCGCCCGGCTTGTGCATCCAGCCCTTGACCGAGGCCACCTTGATCACCTCGCGCACCAGCGAGTAGTCCTTCACTTCGCCATCCGTCTTCTTCATCGTGAGCGTCACCTTCGTGCCGGCCGGCCCGGTGATCCGTTTCACCGCCTGATTCACGTTGATCCACTTGGCCGACTTGCCGTCGATGTGGCTGATGATCCAGTCGGGCTTGATCCCCGCCTTGTACGCCGGCGAATCCTCCAGCGGCGAAACGACCTT
>JBEKVL010000882.1:0-2867 GCA_049514055.1 Tepidisphaeraceae bacterium
CCCAAACTCGACGCGCGACTGGAAATGAACGTCCGCGTCTCGGATGTGGGCGCGTCCGCGACTCCGACGAAGTTTGAACTGGATGTCTGGTCTGATGAACTGGTTGATGCTCTCCATGTCGTCGGCGAAGGCCAGAGCACCAGCAACTCGCTGCAGGCGAGCGTGCAGGTGGTGCTGAGCGGGCTGCATCCCAAGCCGTTGGCAGGCTATATCCAACCGTTCGGGCTCAAGCCGGCCTCCAATCTGGTGTCGATGAGGCTCAATGCGCTGATCGGGGCCAATGTCCTTCCTGACGGCCGGTTTGCCGGCAAGATCCGCCTGGAGGATTTCTCGGAGACGGCCGATGGCGAGGAGACTCTGGGCGCGGATGCCGTGATGGTTGATGTGGATTCGTTCGACGCCTCCAAGGCCGTGGTGCCTGTGCTGCTGCTTGAGAACCCCCGCGCCTCGGCCAAGATAACTCCGTCACTCTCAGTGGCAATCGCGGGTTTGGAACTGGACACGCAGGTCCAGCGTCCGGAATCATCGCAGTCGCTTCCCCGAGTCGAAATCGGTCAGTTCACGGCGACCGGCGGATCTGTGGCATTCACCGACGGCCGCATCCCACAGGCGCCCCGGTTGCGAGCGATGATCCGGCAGGTGACATCGGCCAATATCATCATCGACCAGAACAGCCCCGACCAGCCGTTTGCGCTCAAGGGTGAGTTTGAACTGCCGGGGCTGGCCAGGACAGCGACACTCGATGTTTCCGCCCGGCCATTGGCCGCCCGCAAGACCGTCGATCTGACGGTTCATGCCACCGGGGTCCGCCCGGATATCGCCAAGCCGTACCTCGACATGGTCGGCATCCGCTCGGAATTGAAGGATGCCCACTTTGACTGTGCGGCCAACGCATCGGTGATGCTCAACAGCGATCACTCGGTGTCCATCGACGCGCGTGCGTCGAAGGTGGTCATGACCGATGGGAAGGAACTTCTGAACCTTCAGGATGCGGCCATTTCCGGCCTGCGTATTTACCCGACGCGCAATCTCGTGCGTGTCGAGAGCATCGACGTAACCGGACCGAATCTGGCCGTGCGCCACGATGCCTCCGGGGCCATCGGGGTGCTTGGAATGAACGTGCCGATCCCTCTGCGACTGCCCAGTGGCCAGATCGCGCGGGAGGCGATAAAGCCAGCCGCGCTGCCCAGGTTCGAGATCGGGCGACTGACCTGGAAGAACCTGCGACTGGCGGCCGAAGATCAGGCTGTTTCCCCGCCGACCGTCGTCAACGTTTCCGACGCCGGCATGGAACTAACCGACATTTGTGTGGATCCGGACCCCGAGGCAGTCGGCGTGCCCGGCAAGGTTAACGTGCATGCGACTGCCCCAGGCCTCGCCAGGAGCTTCACCATCCAAGGCACGGTGACGCCTCGATCCAACGCCCTTGCGCTGGATCTGAACATCGCCGGGGAGGGGCTCTCCCCCACGGTGGTGCAGACGTATCTCAAGCCGCTGAACATCCAACCACTGATTCGCGATGGTTCGCTGAAACTGCAGTTCAAGGCCGATGTGAAACGAGCCGGCGAGACTGTCTCTGGCAGCCTGGCCGTGGAGGGCCTGCGCTTCACCGACGCCGGCGGAGAACTCGTTTGCGTGGACGCTCTGCGTATCGGCCAGAGCAGCGGCAGCCTCAAGCAGATCGATCTATCCACGATCGATCTCAACGGGGCCAGCACCAGTATTACCCGCGAAGCAGACGGTCGGTTTGTCGTGGTGGGTGTACGCCTGCCACCTATCGGCGCGGCCGCGGGAGGCAGTCCGGGTGAGTTGCCCGTGCTCACCCTAAAGCAACTTCGCGTACGCGACTCATCGCTGGGCTGGACCGATCTCGCCGTCAAGCCCCAGGTGCGGACGCAAGGGATCGCCAGTGTCGATCTGGACAACCTGACTCTCGGCAAAGCCGCACCACCCGCAACGCTGAAGCTGACCGCCAAAGTGAAAGATGTTATCGACAGCGCGACGGTTTCCGGACAGATCGTCACGGGTCCGGCGGCCCAGTCTGCTGTGCTGGACATCGACGCCGCGGGCGTGCGTGCCGGGGCTCTGTCGCCGTACGTTCCGCCCGAAGTGAATGTCACGCTCAAGGACGGCCGGGTGAAGATGCACCTGGAAACCGGACTTTCGAACAATCCCAAGGGTGGCTATGCCGCGCATCTGGATATGAGCAAGCTCGACTATCGAGATGGTGATGCGCTGCTGGTGAAACTCGACACCTTCAAACTCCACGCCGACCGGCTGGATCCCAAAGCGATGATCATTGCCATGGACGAGTTTTCTGTCGCCGGCCTGGAAACAGATGTGCGACGGACGCGGGACGGATCCCTCGCCACAGGAGGATTGCGCCTGCTCCCGGCTGAACCGTCGCCGACCACCCGACCGGGAATTTCGGTCGCGGCAACGCCTGCCGAATCGCTTAACCCCGAGCAAATTGCGGTCCAGGCGCACAAGGCACTTCCACTGATCACCGTGAAGACCCTCGATCTGAACGTCAAACGCCTCGGGCTTTCCGACGAAGCCAATCCTTCCCTGCCGCCGGTCGCCCTGGTCGATTTTCGTTTGAACAACCAGAGCCCGATCGAGTGGATGGGCAAGGATACCAACAGCAATCCGCCGACAAAACTGCGGATGCTTGGACGGCTCGACCCTGTTGCCGACAACTTTAACCTCAACCTCACTACCGCGCCGTTCGTCAACCAGCCGACGCTCAACGCTGAATTCGCGGCAACCGGCATCAAGGGGTCTGGCTTGCAGGCGTTCGCGCCGCAACTGGGCGACCGCGTGGACTTCTCGACGCTCAAGAGCGGGCAGTTCAAGGCAACGATGGA
>JBEKVL010000883.1:0-2865 GCA_049514055.1 Tepidisphaeraceae bacterium
TGAAGTGCGCTTCCGAGCGAACCCCGGCGCCGCGGCGCGAGCGGACAACGACGCGGAACCCCGCTAGTAGAGGCAGCAGGACAGGTGTTTATATGATCTGTAGAAGTGTCGGCTTCCGCGTTGTTGTCGCGCTGTTCGTGCTGGGCCTGGCCACGGCGCGGACCACGTGGGGCAAGGAAGCAAAAAATGTCATCATCCTCATCAGCGACGGCGGCGGCTTCGGGGCCTACGACGCGGCCAGCTACTACGAGTATGGCCGCCTGGGCGCGCAGCCGTACGATCAGCGTGCGTGGAGCAAATATGCCGCGCTCACCATCTCACTGAACCAGATCAACGGCGGTTCGAACAACTGGAATCGGGTAAACACCGCCGCGTACGACCCGGTGAGCGTGTGGATCGCTGACAGCGCGTTCGCGGCGGCCCTTGCCGGAGGAACTCCGTTCAAATCCTACGGGCTCCTCAAGCAGTCGCCGACCGACTCGGCCGCCTCCGGCACGGCGCTGGCCAGCGGCGTCAAGGTATACAACGGCGCGGTGAACTACATGCCGGATGAGGACGACCAGGTCTGGCCGGCGCGCGGCCGGACCATCGCGGAGATCGCCAGGGCGATGGGCAAGTCAACCGGAGTGGTGACGACCGTGCAATGGTGCGACGCCACGCCGGCGACGCTCGGCGGCGCCCACAACGTGGCGCGGGGCAACTGGCGGGAGATCGCCAACGAAATGCTCGACAGCGACACCCTCGACCTCATCGTCGGCACGGGCCACCCCGAATACGACAACAACGGCGCTCCGCGCGAACCCACAAAAGAAAGCGATTACAACGCCGTGGGCGGATCCTTCACCTGGAACCTGCTGACCTCCGGCCGGCACGCCGGACACTGGAAACTGATCCAGTCCAAGGCGGAGTTCGAGGCGCTCGCCGGCGGATCGACGCCGAACCGCGTGCTCGGCGTGGCCCGCGTCTCCGGCACGCTTCAGGAACAGCGGCAGACGCGCGACTGGAACAAGGACGGCCGCGTTGATGACCTGGACATCCGCATGGCCGGGCCATTCAAGGACCCGTTCATCCCCACGGTGCCGACGCTCAAGACCATCACCCGCGGAGCCCTGAACATGCTCAGTCGCAATCCCAAAGGGTTCTACGTGATGATCGAAGGCGGCGCGGTGGACAAGGCCGAACACGCCAACTACCCCGGCCGGATGATCGAGGAAATGGTCGACTTCAACGCCAGCATCAAGGCGGTCGAGGATTGGGTCAACCAGCACAGCAACTGGGATGAGACGCTTGTCATCATCACCTCGGATCACGAGACGGGAATGGTCTGGGGCCTGAACTCTGACAGGGAACCGTTCGACCCCATCACCAACCGCGGCCAGCACCGGATGCCGGGCGTCTGTTTCAACACGGGCGGACACACCAACAGCCTCGTGCCGCTCCGGGTGCGCGGCGCGGGGGCGAACCTCTTTGATGCCAAAGTCATCGGCAACGACCCGGTCGTCGGCCGATTCGTGGATAACACATCCGTCTTTGAAGTGATGAAGACGGCCATGGGCGGCCGATTTCCGCCCGAGACCGAAGATCACGCCAACGACGGCGGTATGCATGGCCCGGGTGTATCGCACCCCGCCGGCGGCTCGGTCAAGGCGGCCAAACCCGGAGGCGAGCTGCTGCGCAACGACTGAACGAACCTGCGAACATGGAGAACCCCTATGCGGTGGTGCATGTTGATAGTTCTTGGGGCGCTGATTGGTTGCGACAACCGTCCAGCCCCGCGCGACGATGCAAAACAGGATGAGAAGCAGCAGAAACAGGACAAGCCCGCGGCCGCCGACAGTGCGGCCAGGTTCCCGGTCGTTGCCGTCACTCTCTACGCCGGCGGCGCTGCGCGCCTGGAACATAAGGACACCGTCAGCGGCGACGCCGTGGTGGACCTCGCCTTCAAGACCGGTCAGGTTGCCGGCGCGCTCAGGAGCATGATTGTGGACGATGGCGCCAATGCGCTCGCCACGACCATCCAGCCGCTGGACCCGACGGCGCCGACGACGCAACCATCGCGTCGGGTGAACCTCGCCGAGAACCCGACGCGGACGGACCTGCTGTCGCAGTTGCGCGGGGCGCGCGTGCGGCTGCAGGTCGGTGATGAACTGAAGGAAGTCATCCTCCTCAGCGTCGAGGCCGCCGAACCGGCGGACAAGCCGGCCAAGGGCGAGAAGAGCCAGGGCGAGAAGACCAAGAGCGAGAAGACCAACGGCTCGAGCGGCGAACCAACCCGGCAATTGAACGTGCTCAGCGGCAACACGCTGCAAACCATCAAGCTCGACGAGGTACGCAAGATCGAGTTGAGCGACCCGCGCGCCCAGGAAGACCTCAAGCGCTCCATCGAGGCCCTCTGGCAGAAGGACCCCGATCGGAGAACGGTGTCGGTGCGCCTCCGCGGCAAGGGCGAGCGGCCGGTGCGCATCGGCTACACGCTCGAAGCCCAGCCATGGAAAGTCAGCTACCGCCTCCTGCTCTCGGACAAGCCCTCGCTTCAGGGCTGGGCCGCCGTCGCCAATGATACGGATTCGGACTGGAACGCCGTGCAGCTCAATCTCATGGGCGGCCGCCCGTTTCTGCTCCCGCAGGACACCACCGCGGACGCATCCGTCGCGGGCAAGGCGGCACGCGGACCCGGCATACCGGCCGGCGAGTCGTTCCGGCGCCCGAGGCCCATTCCTTCACGCGAGTCGCTGGACGGCGACCGGCCCGCCGCGCCGGACTCGGCGCGCACGGAGCCCGAGCGCACGCCCGACGGTCCCGTCATCAGCCCGCAGGATGGGTTCCGCTACACGCTTGCCGATGTGACCGTTCCGAAACAGAGCA
>JBEKVL010000884.1:0-2862 GCA_049514055.1 Tepidisphaeraceae bacterium
GTTGATCGCGCCCGCCGCCTCCGCCGGTAGCGTGTAGGCTTCGAGGTGCATATGGTGGGCTTCGAGCGAGTCGGCTTCGACAGGCTTGAAAGTCCCAAGTCCGACGTGAAGCGTTACGAACGTCCGCCGGACGCCGCGGGCATCGAGCGCGGCCAGAACCTCCGGCGTAAAGTGCAGCCCGGCCGTCGGGGCGGCCACCGATCCGGGGTTCCGCGCATAGACCGTCTGGTAGCGATCCTTGTCGAAATCGTCCCGCTCGTCGTGGTGCTTCTGCCGCTTGATATACGGCGGCAGCGGCATCCGCCCGACGCGCGAGAGCAACTCCAGCGCCGTTGTCCCCTTGCCATCAACGGCCAGTTCGTATCCCTCGTCGTCGAGTTTGCGGAGTACATGGACCGTGACGTCCGGAAAATCGGCGAAGACCATCGGGCGCTCCGGGTACACTTTCCCGAGTCCCTTGAGCATGACGCGCCAGACAAGCGTGGGAGCGCGGCCGTCCTCGGCCGCATCAGGAGCGGGCGAGGACGCCCGCGCTCCCAGTGGCGGACAGGCCACGCCGAGATAGAGTCCTTCGATGAGCCCGCCGCTTTCTTTGCGGAGCGTGAATCGCGCAGGCAAGACTTTCGCATCGTTGAACACCAGTAGATCGCCCGGCCGAAGCAGGCCGGCGATATCCGCGAATTGCCGGTGGGCGATGCTCCGGTCGGCGCGCCGGTAGTGCAGCAGGCGCGATGCCGCCCGATCGGGCAGGGGCATCTGCGCAATCAGTTCCGGGGGCAGTGTGAAGTCCAATTCATCGGCGCGCATGTTCGGTCGTTTGTAGTACCGGCTTCAGCCGGTCTTGTGTTAGCTCCAGACCGGCTAAAGCCGGTACTCCGAACAGCGCCTCCAATCGCGTCCGCTGAAGCGGACCCTACAGTTGAATACGTATCACGGAAACGGAGTTGCCGGGGAATGGGTACTTCATTGTCGTGCCGTTGATCTCGATCGCCTTCTCCTTCGGCGAGACCTTGGTCGGCTCTTCCAGCGAGTTCTCATCGGTTGAATTCTCGGAAGTCAGCACCAGCGCTTTGGCCGGGCTCTTGAGCGAGGCGATGCCGGTGAGATTGACCGTGGTCTCCTGCGGCAGGGTGCCCGCGTTGACGACCTTCAGGATCACCTGATTGGCCTTCTTGTCCAATGCCGCGCTGGCGTAGATGCCCTTGGCGCCGAGCATCTGTACATCGTGGATGAGCTTGCCATCGAGGAAGCACTTGATGCTGCTTCCCTTCGTTTCGACGCGGATGTCGTACCACTTGTTGGTTTCGATGCTGCCGTCGACGCTGGAGTCGGTGACGCCGGGCATCTCGATGGCGTGCCGCTTGTTGCCCCAGCCGCCGATGTTCCACCACGACTTGGCGTCGTCGTTCTGGACGTTGAAGAGAACCAGGAACCCCTCGGCGCCGCCGAGTTTGCGGGCCTTGAGCGTCAGGGTGTAGTTGGTCCACTTCTTGTCGCCGATGATGGCGCGGATGTTCTCGGTGGCGGCATCCTGGCGGAGCACGCCATCCGTTGCCTTCCACTGGCCGCCATGCAGTCGCCAGCCCTTGGTGCCGTCGGCGAAGTTGCTCTCGAAAAGCACCTTCTCACCGCTGACGACCTTGATGTCCTTGTACTCGGCCTGGGTCACCCAGGTGCCAACGCCGATGGCGCCGCCGCGGTCCTGCTGCTCCACGGGCGGGGCATCCACCTCGCACGGCAGCACCACGTCGCCGCGGTTTCGGCCGAACATCTGTTGCGCGTAGTAGCTGGGAATGCCGTAGGCGGCGCTGTTGTCGAAATTGATCAGGTCCGGGTTCCAGCGGCGGTGGTTGAGATGGACGAACAGAGGTGCATAGGAGGACATCACGACCACGTCGCTGTTACGTTCCATGCCGGTCATGAAGGCCGCCTCGCCGACGGCCGCCCGCAGGTTGCCCTTGCCGCCGTTCTGGGTGACGGCGTATTCGCCGACGTACACCTTGTAGCCGTCACGCTTGTACTTGTCATATTTCCCGGCCTGCTGCATGAAGAACTCAGGCGTGCTGTAGTAATGCTCGTCGACGATCTCGACAGGCACATCCTTGGGAATGCCGCCCCACTCGTCGGCCACGAGGTGCATGTAGGGATACTTCTCCTTGATGGCCTTCACGTAAAGCGGATAGCGCTCCTGGTATGCCTTGCCGCCGTTTTCGTTGCCGATCTCCATGTATTTGAGGTTGAACGGGGCCGGGTGTCCGGCCTTGACGCGGACGGCGCCCCACTTGCTGTCGGCCGGGCCGTTGGCGTATTCGATGGCGTCGAGGGCGTCCTGGACGAACTCGTCCATCTTTTCCATCGGCACGTTCTCCTTGTGCGACATGCCGACGTTGATGACAAAGAGCGGCTCCGCGCCGAGATCTTCGCACATCACCAGATATTCGTGATAGCCCAGCCCGTGCGTGGCCTGGTATTGCCAGAGGTTCCACTGCGTGCGCCGCTCGGCGATGTCGCCGATGGTCTGCTTCCAGCGATAGGCCTCTTTCATGGTGTCGCCCTCGACCCAACAGCCGCCGGGGAAACGCACGAACGCCGGCTTGAGCCCCGCCAGCATTTCCATGAGGTCCGGCCGCAGGCCGTGGCCCTTCCATGTCGTATGTGGGAACAGTGAGACGACGTCGAGGAAGACGGTGCCGGCGGCCGTGCCGCTGATGACGAGTCTGGCTTTCTTGTCCGAGGCATCGGGCTTGAGTGCGAGTTTGAACTGCTTCCAGTCCTCCCCGGCGCCGGAAACGGTCTCTTTGGCGTAGATCTTGCCGTCAGCGCCTTCGAGGGTAACGAGCAGCGGGGCCTGGTAGCCGTCGG
>JBEKVL010000885.1:0-2862 GCA_049514055.1 Tepidisphaeraceae bacterium
GGCCGGCTCAAGGCCGTGTTTCAGGAACAAGCGGCCGCCCGGGGCTGGCCATGGGCAGTCGAAATCGTTCCCAGCCCGGACGCGGTGCTTCTGCAAACCAGAGAAATCATCTGCACGGCTGACAGTGTCATTCTCGACGGCGATGTCCGGTGGTTCAATCTGGCGCGGAAGATTGTGACAGAGTGTGTAACGGGTGCGTATGTGGTTGATCTGGCGGCCGCGACGCATGGCTGAAGAAAGGGAAGATGCCTCCGGAGAATGTCCGCGCCGACGGGCCAGTGCCCGACTTACAGAAGATACCTCGCCCGCATCACCGCCCACTGCACGACACGGTCGTGCACCGGCCGCCGGCGCCATTCCTTGAGCGCGAGCCGGCGCGAATAGCGCACGTCGTTCTCGAACAGGTCGTGCATCTGCGACCCCAGTGTGCTGTTGCGAATCACCACGGCCAGTTCGCAGTTGTACTCGATCGACCGGTAATCCAGGTTCGTCGAGCCGAGCACCACCGTCCGTCCATCGATGCAGGTGGTCTTGGCATGCAGGATGACCCCCTGCCGCTCGTACACCTCGGCCCCGGCCGAAAGCAGCCTTTCGTAGAATGACTGCTGCGCCACCAGCAGCAGCTTCACATCCGTCCGGCCGGGAAACATCAGCCGCACGCGCACTCCGCGCCCGGCCGCCACGCAGAGCGCCTCGATCAAATCATCCGGCGGCGCGAAATAGGACATCGTGATGTACACGCTCGTCGTCGCATCGTGCAACATGTGGATCAGCGTCGCCGCCGGGCTCCGCCGGCTGGGCACGGTCGCCAGCACGCCCACCTCGCCCGAGTAGGCGTTGTGGATGAACTCCATCCGTCGCAGCCGGCCGGCCGACACCGCGTACCGCCAGGCGCTGGCGAAGATCACCTGGAACAATGAGGCCAGCGGCCCGCGAATGCCCAGCGCGTTGTCGCGCCACGGCTCGCGAACAGGCTTCCTCCGCGACACCCACGACCCGGCGTATTCATCGCCGATGTTCAGCCCGCCCAGGCCCGCCAGGTGATCGTCGATCACCAGCAGCTTGCGATGGTCCCGGTTGGCCGGCCGCCAGGAATACCGGCAGTCCCACGGCCGCATCGGGTGGAACTCCGCCATGCGCACGCCCGCGCGGCTCATCAGCTTGAACACGCCCTCATCCGTCTCCATGCAGCCAAAGGAGTCGTAGATAAGGTACACCGGCACGCCGCTCTTGGCCTTGGCCGCCAGCAGTTCGGCGAATGCCCGGCCGGTGGGATCGGAGCGGAAGATGTAGACCTCCAGGCCAACCCGCTTGCGCGCATGGCGAATGGCCTCGAAGGCCGCGTGCAGCGCCTCGCCGTCTTTGTACAGTTGCACATGAGAACCATCCCTCAGGATCACGGAATAGGGGGGCATCCAGCCATCATCCGTCGATCCCGGCGACAGGTTGATTCCGTTGAGGGAATGCGCCGCCGCGGGATCGCCGGAACGCGGGATGTGGGCCACTGCTCCGTTCATCGCTCCGCTGGATGGTATGTCGTCCAATTGTGCCTATAATCCGCTGCCTTCACAATCGACCTCGAAAGGAATCTGCGAAAATGCCATTGGATCGCGAACAAGTCATCACCGCTCTCCGTAGCGTCCAGGATCCGGAGTTATTCAAAGATATTGTCACGCTGAACATGGTCAAGGATGTGGCCGTTGACGGCACCACCGTCAACCTCACCGTCGAGCTGACCACCCCGGCCTGCCCGCTCAAGGACATCATCAGGAAAGATGTCGACGAGGCCCTCCGCCGGATCGGAGCGAAGGCCATCAACCTCGAATTCACCGCCAATACCCGCGGCCCGCTGCAACCCCGCTCCGACCTGCTCCCGCAGGTGAAGAACGTCATCGCCGTCGGCGCCGGCAAGGGCGGCGTCGGCAAGTCCACGATCGCCCTCAACATCGCCATCGGCCTGCAACGCGAGGGCGCCCGCGTGGGGCTCATGGACGGCGACATCTACGGGCCATCCATGCCCACCATGCTCGGCATCAAGGGCCACGCCGCCAGCGTCCGCGGCAACAAGCTCATCCCCTTCTGCGTTCACGGCATCCACGCCATCACCATCGGAGCGCTGGTCGAGGAAGACAAACCCCTGATCTGGCGCGGCCCGATGGCCCACGGCGCGTTCAAGCAGCTCTTCTCCGACAACACCGAGTGGCCAGAACTCGACTATCTGGTGGTCGATCTTCCCCCCGGCACGGGCGATGTGCCGCTCACACTCTGCCAGCTTCTGCCGCTGACCGGCGCGGTCGTCGTGGCCACGCCGCAGCAGGTCGCACTCGACGACGCCATCCGCGCGGTGCGCATGTTCCAACAGCTCGGCTGCCCCGTGCTGGGCGTGGTCGAGAACATGAGCTACTTCATCGATCCCGCAACGGGAACCGAGTTCGACGTGTTCGGCCGGGGCGGCGCCGAGAAGACCGCCCAGCACCTGAACCTCCCGTTCCTCGGCGCCATCCCCATGTACCCGGAACTCCGCGTCAATTGCGATGCCGGCCAGCCCCACCGGAACTTTGAAGGCAATCCGAAACTGAAGGCGGCACTCGAGCACATGGTAAAGACCCTCGCCGGCCAGATCAGCCTGCGCAACATGGAAGCCCGGCCGGTGGAACTGAATATCGTCTGATGGCCGCCTGCTGCGATGCCCGGCTTCGGCGTCGATCCGCAGCTGCAGATCGCGCGGCTGCTTGTGGACAAACGGGCCGACCACGAAGAACCGGGCCTGGGTAGCCGATCGATACCGCCTCGTGTTTCCAGCTCTCGGCAACCTTCAGCGCGCCGCGACCATCTCCTCAGCCGTCATGGTGGGTCCGCAGA
>JBEKVL010000886.1:0-2850 GCA_049514055.1 Tepidisphaeraceae bacterium
CTGGTGGCCGGGCTGGCCGCCCCAGGCACGCCGGCGCCGGCGTAGTCGATCCAGGCGGCATCGTTCATGTAGGCTTTGGCATACTCATAAGTCATCAGCCCATCGCGCCGGCTCTTGGCCGTGTTACGGAAGATGAACACACCTCCGCCGGGCTGTTTGGGGTCATCGCGAAAGCCGACCAGCAGAATGCTGTGCCCGTCGCGCACGCCTTCGGGCGGCGCCATCTGCATGACGCCATCCTGCCAGACTTCCTGCTTTGGCCAGCGGAACCCGCCGCACACGGGCCACTGGCGTGTGAGCGTGCGCTTGATCTCGGCCAGGTGGGCATCGGTCAGGCCGGTATTGACGTTCCATTCCTTGATCCAGTGCAGGCGCAGCTTCGCATCCTTGAGCGGTCTTGCGTGCTGCAATGCCTGTTCGCTGGGGCGAAGCTTGGGATCAAAGGCCGGCTGATAGGGCATGTCCTCCTGGGGGCAGATGCCGTGGGCGACATAGCCTTTCCAGAGATCGGAGAAGAACCCGCCATCTTCGTATTCCTTGATGGCATCGTTGGAAGCCCAGTTGAGAAACTCCGGACTGAGGCGGACGCCCTTACGCGTCTGGTTGGCCAGGGCGTATTCGATCGCGTCGGTGACGGTGAAGACGGAGCAGGTGCCCCGGCTGCCCTGGGATCGAACATCCAGGCCATAGCTCTTGAAGATGCCTCGCAGATCCACCTGGCCGGGGGAGGCACCGGTGCTGTCCCGCGGCGTGGCCGAGCGTGAATATCTGATGCAGGTGACGGCCGCGATGACGACCACGATCCACACAACCGCGTTGCCCACTCGCGAATGGTTTACAGACATGAGGCATTCTCCTGTGAAAAAGCCCGCGGGATTCTACCACATCACGACGGTTTGGGTGGGTGCGGCCATTTTTCCGGGAATCGTTGTAAACGCCGGAACTATCATGGGAACGCCGAGCTCCAGCTCGGCTCTTTCCGGACAGACAACCAACAGCCCCCATCTGCTGGTCACGCCCGCCGGAAGCAGGCTGGAAGCCTGCACCACAACTTCCACCGCAATGATGTAGAATCACCGGCCACTATGACAACAGCGATGCGGATTCTGGCGTTCTTCAACATTCTCGTTGCCGGCGTGGCCGCGGCCGCTGATGGCAAAGGTCCGTTTGCCGATGCCGTTGCGGTCTGGCAAATGGGAGATGCACATGACTCGGCCAGCCCAAACGCCGAGTTGACACCGCGCGGCAATGCGCGCGTTGGCATCGAGCTCACCGGCGCCGATCGCGAAGCCTCGCTGGCTCGCGGCGGCGACGGGTGGGTGGCCCAGTTCGATGGTGGTTACCTCGACGCCGGGCAGGGGGATCAGGGCAAGCTGAATCTCAAGGGCAACACCTTCACGCTGTGTGCCCGTCTGCGCGATCCGAGTGGCAATTGGATGGCTCCGCTCTTCTCCAAGCATGGCGGCCACGACAAACTGGTCTACAACCTCTTCTCGCACGACTTCGGTGCCGGCAAGGTGATCGGCTTCGAGCTCGGCACCGAGGGCACCAAGGGCATGACCCAGGTCTTCGTGCCGCTGGCGATGGTCGGCGAGAAAGACTGGCACGACATCATCTGCCGCTACGACGGCGCAAAACTACAGATGTTCATTGATGGTGTTTGGATGGACGAGGGGTTTCCCATGGGCTCGCTGCGCCAGGGCAACACCGAACCGTGCCTCATCGCCGCCGAGTCCGTCAATGGCACGGTCAAGTCAGGCTGGCATGGGCTGGTGGACCACATCGCCCTCTGGCAACGGGCGCTGGCCGATGCCGAGATCGAGACCCTGAGCGGCGGAGCCACGGCCGTTGCCGCGAAAAAGCTCCAGTATCTCGGCCCGCTGCCCTCCATGCAGTATTTCCGGCCGCACAATCAGTTTAACGTCGGCGACACGCTCCCCTTCTTCCACGACGGCACGTTTCACTTCTACTACCTGCTGGATCGCGGCCACCACTCGGCCAAGGGAGGCAAGGGCGCCCACCAGTGGGCCCACGCCAGTTCTCGCGACCTGATCCACTGGACCGAGCATCCCCTGGCCGTGCCAATCACGCGCGAGGAAGAGGGTTCCATCTGCACCGGATCAATGTTTTTCAACGATGGAACCTGGTATGCCTTCTATGCCACGCGGGTCATCGGCAAAGGCGAGCAGCTGAGCCTGGCCACGGGAACCGACGGGATCCATTTCGCCAAGACCGAGCCCAACCCGCTGTTCACCGTCGATCCCAAGTACACAAATGGCTTCCGCGATCCGCACGTGTTCCGCGACGAGCGGACCGGCCTGTTTCACCTGATCGTGTCCACCATGCTCAGGGAGGGCAATCGCGGCTGCCTGGCGCACTACACCTCGAAGGACCTGAAGAAATGGGACGAGGTTGAGCCGTTCCTGATCGAGGGCAAAGAAGTGCCCGAATGCCCGGACTATTTCCAGTGGAATGGCCGCTACTACCTCTTATACAGCAACGGCCAGGTGGCCCACTATCGCATGTCGAAGCAGCCGCTCGGCCCGTGGGAGCGGCCGGCGGTGGACACCATCGACGGGGCGGCCGCGCGGGTGATGAAGACGGCCGCGTTCACCGGCAATCGCCGCATCGGCACCGCCAGCATCTGGCCCCACGGCTACGCCGGCTGGGCGGCCTTCCGGGAACTCGTGCAGAATGCCGATGGGACGCTGGGCAGCAAGTTCGTGCCCGAGATGATCCCCGCCACCGGCGAACCCGCCGCACTGGAGTTCACCGCTTTGGGCGATGGTGCGTCAGGCGACGGCCGGCAGGTCCGTCTGCGTGCGGCCGAAGGCACCGCGCGGGCCATGT
>JBEKVL010000887.1:0-2849 GCA_049514055.1 Tepidisphaeraceae bacterium
CGAAGCTGGTCCAACACCGGCTGGAATGGGTCTGCGGACATTGGTGTGTTTGTAACCAGAGGCGGGGGAAGGGTCAAATTCAAAGTGGCGCGTTTGGACGATCGGGGGGTGAGGCGGGTCGCGGGACGTGCCGGAATCTTCAGTTTTCCTTGGAAGATGTCCCTGTCGGCGGATACCATGCGATGAGGTCCGCGGGACAGGTCCAGCGGTCCGTTTGCGGTAAGCGTCTCGTGGGACAAGGAGATGTCTATGCCTGGCAAGACCATTCGTTCAGCAAAGCCCCGACCCTTGAAGCCTGTTGTCGCCGAACTCCCGAGACCCGAAGATGTCCGGATCGGCCTGAGCCCGCAGGACATCGCCGCGTCCCTTCTGGACAACCTGCGGTACGTGCAGGGGCGTTTCCCGCAGTATGCCACGCGCAACGACTGGTACATGGCGCTTGCCTACACCGTCCGCGACCGGCTGCTCGATCGCTGGATGCGCACGATGGGCGCGCTCTCGTCCCAGGTCCGCACCATCTGCTATTTCTCCGCCGAATTCCTCGTCGGCCCGCACCTGGCCAATACCATGGCCAATCTGGGCATCACCGACAACGTCCGCGAGGCCTGCCAGCATCTGGACCTCAACTTCGAAGAGCTGGTTGACCAGGAAGAAGAGCCCGGTCTGGGCAACGGCGGTCTGGGCCGCCTGGCCGCGTGTTTCCTGGACTCGCTGGCCACGCTCGACATCCCGGCCATCGGCTATGGCATCCGCTACGAATTCGGCATCTTCGACCAGGAGGTCCGCGACGGCTGGCAGCACGAAATCACCGACAAATGGCTTCGTTACGGCAATCCCTGGGAAATCACCCGCCCGGAGGTCTTCCACATCGTGCAGCTCGGCGGCCGCACCTGCCCCTGGTACGACGAGAACGGCCGCTACCGCGTGAAGTGGATTCCCCACCGTATTGTCAAAGGCGTGGCCTGCGATACGCCGATCCTCGGCTACCGCACGGACACCGCCGACCTGCTGCGTCTGTGGAAGTCCGAAGCCTGCGAATCGTTCAACTTCCAGGCCTTCAACCACGGGGACTACTACCGCGCGGTCGAAGACAAGGTGGTTTCCGAGTCCATCTCCAAGGTGCTCTATCCCAACGACGAGCCGACCCGGGGCAAGCTCCTGCGTCTCACCCAGCAATATTTCTTCGTTTCCTGCTCGCTCCAGGACATGATCCGCGTCCACCTGCGGCGCTCGCAGCCCATCGAGAAATTCCACGAGAGCTTCGCCGTCCAGCTCAACGACACCCATCCCTCGATCGCCATCGCCGAACTCATGCGGCTCCTGGTCGATGTCCACATGCTCGAATGGGCCGACGCCTGGGAAATCACCCGGAAGACCTTCGCCTACACCAACCACACGCTGCTCCCCGAAGCCCTAGAGAAATGGTCGCTGCCCCTCTTCGCCTCGCTCCTGCCGCGCCACCTGCAGATCATCTACGAAATCAACAAGCGCTTCCTCGACGATGTCAGCGCCCGCTATCCCGGCGACGTCGCTCGCCTGGCCCGCATGTCCCTCATCGACGAACACGATGAGAAATACGTGCGCATGGCCCATCTGGCGGCCGTCGGCAGCCACGCCATCAACGGCGTGGCCGCGTTGCACACCGACTTGCTCAAGCAGTCGATCATGCACGACTTTGCGGAGATGTATCCGGAACGGTTCTTCAATGTCACCAACGGGGTCACTCCCCGGCGGTTCATGGTGCTGTCCAATCCGCGGCTGGCGGACCTGGTCACCCGCCACATCGGCGAGGGCTGGGTCGCCAACCTCGAAACCGAAATCCGTCGCATCGCCCCGTTCGCGGAGGATGCCTCCTTCCGCGAGCAGTGGCGAGCCGCGAAACGCGCGAACAAGGCCGATCTCGCCCGCATCCTCAGGCAGCGCACGAATGTCGACGTCGATCCCGACTCCCTCTTCGACATCCAGGTCAAACGCATCCATGAGTACAAGCGGCAGCACCTGAACCTCCTCCACGTCGTCACGCTCTATGACCGCCTCCGCCGCAATCCCGGCCTGGACGTGCCCGCGCGAACCTTCATCTTCGGCGGCAAGGCAGCGCCCGGCTACTACATGGCCAAGCTCATCATCAAGCTCATCAATTCCGTCGCGGAGGTCGTGAATCGCGATCCCGCCGTCGACGATCGTCTGAAGGTGGTGTTCTTCCCCGACTTCAATGTCAAGAACGCGCAGGGCATCTACCCGGCGGCCGATCTTTCCGAGCAGATTTCCACGGCCGGCAAGGAGGCCAGCGGCACCGGCAACATGAAGTTCGCCATGAACGGCGCGCTGACCATCGGCACCCTCGACGGCGCCAATGTCGAGATCCGCGAGGCCGTCGGCGAAAACAACTTCTTCCTCTTCGGCCACACCACCGACCAGCTCCGCAGGCTCCGCGAAGAAGGCTACGACCCTCGCGATTATTACGAAGGGAACCAGGAACTCCGCCAGGCCATCGACACCATTGCGTCCGGCCTGTTCTGCCCGGCCGACCCCGGCCTGTTCCGCCCGCTGCTCGACACGCTACTCAGCCACGACGAGTTCATGCTGATGGCGGACTACGCCTCATACATCGCCTGCCAGGACCGCGTGAGCCAGGCCTGGCGCAACCGCGACGGCTGGACGGAGATGTCGATACGCAACGTCGCGAGGATGGGCCACTTCTCCTCCGACCGCTCGATCCGCGAATACGCCGAGCACATCTGGAACGTCAAACCGCTACCGGCGGAGTAGCACCGTCAGCGTGCCGAAGAGTGCCGATCAACCACGAAGAAACCAGACCACAGTCTGTTAACGTCGGACTGGTATGGGAA
>JBEKVL010000888.1:0-2844 GCA_049514055.1 Tepidisphaeraceae bacterium
GAATATGATGGAAGGATCCAACCATGCCCCGCCCCCGCCACCAGGCAACCAGACTGACGCACCAGAGCCGCAGACAAGCAGAGGCCATCGGCGAGCGGTAATCAGTAACTGATCACTGAACACCGCTCACTGGCCCTGCCCAGCCGCCTTACGCCGCCGCACCACCTTCCAGCCGCCCCACAAAATCGCGGCCCACGGAATGACGATCAACGCCCCGATGATGATCGCTTGCACGCTCCACAGCAGACCGCGGACGCTGGTGGCAATGGCTTTGCGGAATGCAGCGCCCAGGCCCGAGTCCTCCGAGACCAGCGGCGAGGCGTTCGTCAGGTTCACCTCGATCCGCGCCCGCGCCAGCGGCGAGTCGAGCATCACCGGATTCTGCGTCGAATCCGTGGTCCGGACCTTGCCCGCATCCTGGGCCTTCTCACGCATCTCCCTCGCCTTGGCCAGCGGAACGTCCAGCAGCAGGCGGCTGGAAACCTGCCCCGTGGCGCTGGTCATCTGCCGTGAGTCGAGTACCCGGCCGCCCAGTTGCACCGCCGCCTCCTTGAGTTCGCCGGCCCGCGTCTCCACGTCCGGCGTCTCCACACTCAACCGCGCCGTCTGCGCCGGGGCGAGCTGGTTCAGGCCCACCATGCGAATCTGCATGCGCACCTTCGTGTCCACGGTGTTCTCCATGTCTGACGAACGGGCCACGTTACGCGAGAAGATGATCCCCGCCGCGGCCAGCGCAGTACGGGCATCGGCTTCCTTGGCCCGCATCACCTCAATGTCGATGCTGCCCGAGAGGTTGGACGCATCCTGCTCGTTGAGCTGTGAAGTGAGGATACGCGCGTCGGCCTTGGCCAGGTCGGCCAGCAGCTTGCGGAAGGCGTCGGTGACGCTGATCTTGCTGACCACCACCAACGTCTCCGTCTCGCGTGGCGCGACCGAAGCCAGCGAGGACAACTGCAGCACGAAACCATGCTTGGCCGCCGTCACGTTCTGCGTATCCGGGTTCTCGGCGACCGCGAGCGTCATCACCGCGCGGTCGCGCCGCAGCTCCATCAGCGTCGCGTCGGCCTGGTCGGCGGGCACCTCAAACGAAATCGCCGCCGTCGTCTGCTCCGGCTTCTGCTGATTGAGATTCGAGCTGACCACCCGCCCGCCGTGTGCCTTCACCCCGGCCAGGATCGAGTTGTATGCCTCCTCGACATTCGCCACCGCCAAGCCGCTGGTCGTCGTCTGTCGTGGGGCAATGTTTGCCAGATTGTAGATGGAGATGACGAAGCGCGTGTCCTTCTTCTCCACGCGCGGCGCCGGGGCGTTCGGCAACGCCTGTCCGGCCGAGCTTTGCTTGCGGTCGATGTCCAGCCGCGTCACCCGGCCGATCTGCCGCAGACGGTCGATGAGCTGCCCCGACGACTCCGGCGCGATCTCGGCCGTGATGTTGGCCGCAAACTGACCGCCGTCGTATTTCTTCAGATTCGAGTCCACGACCCGCCCCTTGAGTTCCTCGATCCCCTTGATCGCATCCGCGCGGGCCTTCTCGACGTCCTCCGTCTCAATGCCCGTACTCACGTTCTCCGTCACCTGCACGGTGGCCGGGGAACTGATCGCCTTTTCGGCGGCCGTGATGTTCAGCGTCGACAGCGATACCATGTTGTTGTAGTAGCGGATCTCCCCTTCCAGCTTCTCGATCTTCTCGCGATACGTGCCAAGCTGTTTCTCGGCCTCGATCAGATCCTTCACCTCGCCCTTGCCGGTCTTAATGATGTTGAGAATCCGTTCTTCCATCGTATGGGCGGCCCGCAACTCGCTGTCCAGGTCGTAGTAGACCTTGGTGATATCCTGGGCCGAGATCTTCTGGCTCTTGAGATCGCCCAGGGCGCGCAGCTTCAGCACCAGCGTATCCAGCCGATCCGGAACCACGCGCACGACGATCAACCCGCGCACCTTGCCGTTGGGCAGTTTTTCCGAACTGGTGGACGACACGTAGCCTTTTTCTTCGCCGACAATACGCGAAATTGTCGCAAAGGCCGTGTCGAAAGAGTCCACCTCGAACTCCATGTCGCCATTGCGAATAATTTTCCGCGCCTGCAAGACCGAGACTTCGGTCGTCGGAGGTGGCGGCGGCTCGACCTGTGCGGATGTCGTACCGCCAGCCGGAACGGTCTGTTCCGCGGGCAGAGCGTTGCCATGCGCCACGAAATTCGGAGTCGCCGTCGAGCCGTCGTAGCTCATCTGGAGAACCCCGGCCCCGCTCTTGACCGTCACGTTCTCTTCTCGCTCTTCTCTGAGCTTATTATTGCCAGGTTCGACAGACGAACTGGATGCGACAGGCACATTCGCCGCCATGCCGTCGCCGGCCACTACCAGTCCCACCGCGGCCGGTATCTCGACCGTGCCGGCTTGCTTGCCGCCCGCTTCCTGGAAATACCAGGCATTCAACTGCGAGGGATTGAAATACGCGGCCGCTGCGTGATTCAACTTGACCGCACTATCGTCGGCATTGTTCGCGCCGCGCTCCAATGATTGCATGCGTTTGGCAAGCCTTGGTTGCCCCTCGTTCTCGGCGCCCCCGGCACTGTCAGTCGGCAGGCCGTAGCTCCGCGTCGCCGCCTCACCATCGGAATCCGTGAACCGCACCGCGCCATAATACTTCGCACCCCAGCCCTCGCCAGTGACATGCTTGCCGGCAACCGGAACGTCGCCGGCCCCCGGCAGCAGCGTCCTGCCCATCGTCCCGAGGCCGAGAAGCGTGCCATTGACGCTGCCTCGACCATTGTCCGCAGTCGCCAACCCGGCGGTCCAGTCGACACGCTCGCCACTAGTCGGCTGGAAAAAAATGCCCGGCACGGG
>JBEKVL010000889.1:0-2844 GCA_049514055.1 Tepidisphaeraceae bacterium
GGTGCTCGGCTCGCGCACGCGGCCGGTGCAGGAGATGATCCGCGAGGGTGAGAACGGCCTGCTGGCCGATTTCTTCAGCCCCGAGGATTTCGCGGAGAAGGCGGTGAAAGTGCTGGAGAACCCGGACGAGTTCCGACCGCTGGGCAGGGCCGCCGAACAGATGATAGTTGAGAACTACGGTCTGGAAGTCGTGCTGCCACGGATGCTCGCGCTGTATGAATCAGCGATGTCCGCAAAGCCGCAGGATCCGGGGACGGTTTCCCAGACGCCGGGGCAGGTGCTGGTGCAGTCCGTGAAGATGGCTCGCAAGAGCCCGTTCCTGGGGTAACGCCGCCATGCGATCCCAAGCCAACTCTCCTTCTGCGGCAGTGGAGAACAGGTCGGGCGATTCTCGGCTGCGCCGCGCTGTCCGCGTCTGCCTCGTGTTCGCCGTTGTCCTCTGCGGCGCCATTGTGGTCGGCCGGACGTTCCAGGAGACCCGGCCCCTGGCGTACCTCACCTTTGCCCCCTGGCAGGACGCCGGGCGGGACCGTTTTTCCGAAATGGCCTGCCGGTACGTTCCGCTCCAGCCGCATCTTCGCGGCCGCAGGACGGTCGGCTGGTTGTCCTCGTACGACCACGAATCAGGCCATCGCATGATGGCCCAGTCCATGCTGGCTCCCACGCTCGTGATCGACTCCGACACGCCGGAAGTTCTCATTGCCTCCTTCGAGGACGATGCCCGCCTGGATGCTTTCCTGCGCACCCGGAGATTGCAGGTGGAGCGGCGGTTCGGCGATGGCGTCGCCATCGTCCAGCGGAGGCGCCGGTGAATATCGCCTGGACTTTTCTCGCGATGGCGGCCGCCCTCTTCGTGGGCTGGTCCATCCTCCGCATTTTCTGGCCTGCCGGCTCTCATGGCCGCGATCTCGCCCTGATCGTCATTCGCCTGTGCCTGGCCCTGGGCGTGGGGCAGGCGGTTGCGGCGGTCCACTATCTCGCCTGGCGCGTGGCGTGTTCGCAGGTCGGCCTGCTCTACAAATTGGCCGATTGCCTGCTGATTCCAGTCCTCGCATGGGTGGCGGCCAATTTCGTGCGGCGGAGTGAACGGACAGGCAGGAGGGTCGATCGGACGACAGACAAGAGTATCTACCCGTCGACGGACAGGAGTGCCTGTCCGACGACAGACGAGCATGGTTGCCCGACGACAGACAAGCATGTCTGTCCTACTGGTGCCAGCGCATCCCCGCTGTTCATCGGGCGTCTGTCGATGGGCTTCTTGCTTCTGATGACCGCACTGGTTGTTTCCACCGCCTTGTGTATTTGCCTGGCCCGCGACTGCTACGAGCCGCTGGGCGCTTGGGACGGCTGGGCCATTTGGAACCTCAAGGCCCGTTTTCTTTTCCGGGCCGGTTCCGACTGGACCGCGATGTTTTCCCGCCACATCTGGTTCTCCCATCCCGACTATCCGCTGCTCATTCCCGCGTCCGTCGCCCGCTTCTGGACGTATCTCCAGGCCGAGACTCCACTCGCTCCGCAACTTCTCAGCATCACCTATACGACCCTCGTTGTTGCTCTGCTTTTCGCGTCGCTCGCGTGGTTGCGTGGTCTTGTCGCGGCCTGCCTCGCGGTAATCCTGCTTGTCAGCTACGAACCGTTCCTGAGCTATGGCGGGGCGCAGATGTCCGACATTCCGCTCTCGTTCTATGTGCTCGCTGCCGTCGTCGTCCTTGCCGTGGCCGGGCGTCGTTCACGGATTCGCGGACGGCTGATACTGCTCGCCGGTGTTCTCCTCGGTTGTGCCCTGACCGTGAAGAACGAGGCCCAGGCCGTCACACTCTCGCTGCTGTGTGCCATGGCTCTGGTTGCGAAGTTCGCTCGCCGGTGGTTCGGCGTGCCGCATTCAGGCGGTTCAGCCGATTCAAGTGGGGCCAGCGCCCTCGCTGGCCCGGAACACCAGACGGATCGCGTTTCAGGAAGGCCAGCGAGGGCGCTGGCCCTGCATTGGGTACTGCGGGTCAGCCCCTTGCTCCTGCTGCTTGGCGCTCTCCCGTTTCTTCTGGCTCTGGCGGCTCAGAAACTCTGCTTTGCCGGATCGAGCTATCTCGTCGCCGATCAGCCTTCAACCCAGGCTGTTCTCCAGAAGATGCTCGATCCCGGGCGTCACCAGACGATTCTGCAGTTCCTCCTGACCTATGACGTGGGCTTCCATCTCTGGCGTCCTTTCACAAGCGTGCCCGTCTCCATTGCTCTTCCCAACCAGCCCTCGCTGCTCCTGCTTCCGGCTCTGCCCCTGATTTGTGGCCTGCGGAACGCCCCACGCGATCGCCGCTCAGCTCTGACCGGCGCCATCGCGATTGCCCTGGCGTTTGTGATGTACTACGCCGTCTTTCTGGTTATGCCCTACGAGCTTGCGAACCTGCTCGAGAGTTTCCCGCGCGTGCAACTCCATCTCTGGCCGGCTCTGATTCTGACGGTCCTGCTCGTCACCCGCGTGGAGCGGGACAACACGACGAACAGCCTCTGATATTACCGAGCGACCTTCCCGGAATGCCCCGCATTACTCTCGACGCCTGTATATACGCTGCGAAGGCCGGTAAGAAACCCGCGCCGGAGCATGTCCGCGAGGCTGAGAAGATGGCCGTCCGGTATCAGGTGTCGGTCTGGTTTGAGGATGGCCGCTGGTACGGCCGGTGCGCCAATACTGTCCGGCACCTTGGGCTGAGTTGGTCGGAGGCCGAGCGCAGAATAACAAACAGCGGCGATGCGGGCGTTGTCGCGCGTCGCCGAAGACAAATAGTGCCTGGCGCAGCGCGTGCGGAAGCCTTGGGGAGTCTCGGTTCAGAGAATCTCCCGGCCGCCTCA
>JBEKVL010000890.1:0-2844 GCA_049514055.1 Tepidisphaeraceae bacterium
CCCGCATCACCGCCCACCGCTTCGTGATCAGCGTCGATCCGGTGTTCGGCTATCGCTTTGACGGCCATTATGACGTCCGTTTCAAAGAGCAGCCGCAAGGCGAGAAGTGGGTCGCGCCGACGTTCTGCCCGGGCTGTTTCGTGCCATGGCCGGAGCACCGCATCTACGACCGCACGGTCCACTGCCCGGCGGGCGGCGGCTACCGCGGCTGGGCCAACAACCTGTTGTGTATCGACCGCTGCGACAATGACAAGAGCAAGTCGACCTGGCGCGACGGCGGCTTCATCGCCTTCCTCAACGACAAGACAGGCTGGAGCGTCTGCCGGACCCGCGAGGACGGCTGCGGCAACAACTTCACGATGCCGGTCTGCAACGCCCACAACGATTTCCATGTCTGGATTCCGGTCCCGCCCGCGCTTCCGAGGACGGCGGACGGCTGGCATCACTTCCAGGCCCATCACCGCTTGTTGGCCATGCCACCAGAGATCACCCGTCACATCTGGGAGCGGATGGAGCTTGTCGAGAAGGGGCGCACGGGCGTCTTCATCTACATCGGGGAGCCGTGCGATTTCGAGGACCAGCCCCGCGAGTTGACCGACCCGGTGCGCGGACTGTGCTGGACTGGCGGCGGACCGAAGGTCTCGACCGACACCGCCCGCTCGGGCAAAAAGTCACTCCTGCTGACCGGGACGAGTTGGCCGAACCTGCCGCAGGTGATCTGCGAACCGAATGCTCGCTACCGGATCGAGGCTTGGTTCAAAGTGCATCCGTGGACGGAGGAAGAGAGAGCGGCGGCGCGGAAGCAAGACGAGTCGCGCCGCGCCAGGCTGGCCGAGGCAGGCAAAACTCTTCCACCGCCGATCCAATGGGAGCATATCTCGCCCGAAGCTTACATCACGGCTCACTGGTACGACTCCAGCCCACACCACAACGAGTGGTTGCTGAAGCAGCAGACGAACAAGGCGACGGGCGAGAAGTCGGAGTGGCAGCGGGTCGAATTGGAATTCGACACGCCCGATTGGAACCCGTTCGTGAACATCGTTTTCGTCGTCAACGGCGGCAAGGCCTAC
Organism: Tepidisphaeraceae bacterium; assembly: GCA_049514055.1. Classification (GTDB taxonomy): domain Bacteria; phylum Planctomycetota; class Phycisphaerae; order Tepidisphaerales; family Tepidisphaeraceae; genus JANYKD01. The sequence goes on from JBEKVL010000890.1 coordinate 1,071, forward strand.
ATGGACGACTTCTCTTTCATGAAGATCCAGTAGGAGCATCGCTCATGACCCGCTCTCTGCTCATTTCTGTACTGGCCGTCAGCCTCTCGGGCGCCCCGGCGCTGGCGGCGACACCGCAACTGCTGACGGCGACTTTCGTGGGAACCCCCGGGCACGACGACTTCCAGGGTGTCTGCTTCGCGCCGGACGGTACGCTGCTGGTTGTCGGCAACTTCGACCAGCCATTCACGGCCCCCGCCGGAATCCCGACGCTGATGCTGGGCAAACCGGTTGCGGATTCCTGGTATCGCTGCGGCACACTGATGCAGTTCAGCGGTGACGGGAAGCGGCTGCTCAAGGTGGTGCAGTTCGCGCGCGGCCTGGCCTTCCTGACGTCGGTGGCTGTATCGAAGGACGGCGTGTATCTGGGCGGATACGCCACGGCGGAGTTCGCCGGGACCATCAACGAGGTAGCTGGGCTATTCGCCACACCGGAGCAGGCCAACGCCGCCCCGGTTCCTTGGCCGCTGCCGGGCGACGTGGTGAAGGCAAAGGAACCGCCGCTGGACCCGGCGGAGCCGAAGGTGCTGACGATGCTGTCGCGGCACCACGGTTGGAAGCGAGGATACCCCTGCGTGGTGCAGATGCGGCCCGAATTGGACCGGCTCGACGCGGCGACTTTCCTCGAAGGGTACCACTACGCATGGAACAACCAGCAGAACCTCAAGCAAGACGACTGGACGCCGACGGCGGTCCAGATCATGGAGGATCGGCAAGTCGTGGTCGGCCATGACGGCGGGGTGCCTGGGCACTATTACTACGCGCCGGACTACGTATCGCGGCTGGACGCGGGGCTGAAGAAACGGTCCTGGCGGTTTGACATCTTCTTCCCGCCCACAGACCCCATGAAGGTGGCGAAATACCAGGCACAGCGCGAACCGCGATGCGCAGAGTGGAAGGTGCCCTGTTTCGGCCAAACGCGGCTCCTGGACGTGAAGTCGGACGGACGCGGCGCGATCTACGCGTGTGGCTGGAGCGTGTCGGCAACCTCGCGGGAGCCATACTGGACGCCCTTCCTCTTCAAGCTCGACGGTGACGGGCGCGAGGTGTGGCGGGCCTACGCCCCCGACCCGATGAGCGGCAAGGACGACCGCATGAACGGCCTGGTGGCGGACAGCGTGATCAAGTCGCTGGGCTTCGCGGACGACGGACAGTTGATCCTGGCGGCGTTGGCGGACGGCGGCAACACGATCTGGACGGCCAGCCCGGCGGACTATGCAAAGCCGTCCCAGGCGCGGCTGAAGGGCTCTTGGACGAGGGTGTTGGGCGCGGAACGCTACAAGGGGGCTGTGCTGCGCATCAACGACGCGAGAGAGATGACCGGCGGCACCTACCTGGGCACGCACGTGAAGATGTCGCCCGGCGGGAAGACCGGCTGGGCGGTGGGTGTCTGCGGCCTGCCGGGCAAGCGGGTACTGGCGCTAGGCCGGCACACATTCCCGTACGGAACCACCGCCGATGCCTGGGTCACTGACGAATCCGGGCCGGGCGGCTTTATCCGGGTCTGGGACGAGAACTTCGGCGACCGGTTCATCACGAATCTGCCGGACACGATTCCCTACGCGCTGACGCGCAAGGGTTCGCGCATCGCCGCCGTAGGCGCGGCGCGGAGCGAGAAGGCGCTGGTGAAAGACGCTGCCTTTCCGAAGTACAACGGGATGCTGGACGCCTACCTGCTGGTGGCGGAGTTCCCGGAGTAGACAAGGGCCTTGCGGTCTCTTGTGAGCTAGTCAAC
>JBEKVL010000891.1:0-2838 GCA_049514055.1 Tepidisphaeraceae bacterium
GCCTTCGATGATGACCGTCTCGGCATGATGCAGGATGCGGTCGAGAATGGCCGAGGTGAGCGTGGCGTCGTTGTTGAAGATGGACGGCCACTGCTTGAAAACCTTGTTGGTGCTGAGCACGACGGATCCCCGTTCGTAGCGTTCACTGATGATCTGGAAGAGCAGGTCCGCCCCGCGTTTGTCGATGGGCAAATACCGATCATCATTGAAATAGTAATTCAGCCAGGTCGCGCCGTTGATCGAGGTCCGATGATCGTAGAAACGTGGGTATGGTGGAACTGCCCGACCGATCACCGATCATCCCCACCCCACTGGCAACTCGCGACCGGCAACTACTTCTTCGGCGCCAGCACCTGCGCACTCCGGCACGGAATGTACATCTGTATGCTCTGTTTCCGGCCGTGCGTCGGGACATCCTGCTTCCAATATGGCACCTTCTCATCGACCAGCCCGAAACCCTCGAAACGCTTGTTGTCCGTGTTGAGAATGATCCGGTAATCCACCGGATCGGGCACGGGAATACGCATGTCCTTGTGCGACGTGGTGGCGTGGAAGTTGAAGACGAAGACCAGCGGGCCGCGGCGGTAGATCAGCAGGCGGTCCTGCTCGTGGACCAGCAACTGCTCGATGAAGGGATCGCTCAGCAGATTGTACTCGATGTCCAGCTTCTGCATGGCCGCGTCGAATTCGTTCAGGCCGGCGTAGCGGAGCAGCGGGCTGTCGACCAGCGACCACTGCCGCCGGGCGTATTTGTGGGAGAAGCCGTTGCCCTCGCGCGGAAAATCCACCCACTCGGGGTGGCCGAACTCGTTGCCGATGAAATTGAGCCATCCCTCGCCGCCCAGCGAGAAGGTGATCAGCCGGATCATCTTGTGCAGGGCCAGGCCGCGATCCACGACCACGCTGGGGATCTTCCGGCTCATGTTCCAGTACATCTCCTTGTCCATCAGCCGGAAGGCGATCGTCTTGTCGCCCACCAGCGACTGGTCGTGACTCTCGGCGTAGGCAATATGGCGCTCTCCGTGGCGCCGGTTGAGCAGCGTGTGGTAGATCTCCCCGAGGTTCCAGCCCTCGTCGCTGCGTTCCTTGAGCACCTTGATCCAGTAGTCCGGAATGCCCATGGCCAGGCGGTAGTCGAAGCCGATTCCCCCCTCCTCCACCGGCCGGGCCATGCCGGCCATGCCGGAGACATCCTCCGCGATCGAGATCGCGTCCGGCTTGACGCCATGCACGACGTCGTTCGCCAGTTGCAGATAGCAGACCGCATCGCGATCCACGTTGTCGCCGAAGTAGTCGTCGTAACTCGAGAAACCCCGGCTCAGGCCATGATCGAGGTAGATCATGCTGGTGACGCCGTCGAAGCGGAAGCCGTCAAAATGATACTCCTCGATCCAGAAACGCAGATTGCTCAGCAGAAAGCGCTGCACCTCGTACTTGCTGTAGTCGAACAGGAGCGAGTCCCAGGCGATGTGCTGGCCGCGCGGGCCGGCGTGGAAGTACTGATATTCCGTGCCGTCGAACATGCTCAGGCCTTCGTGGACGTTTTTGACCGAGTGGCTGTGAATCACGTCCAGCAGCACGACGATGCCCAGACCATGGGCCGCGTCGATGAGGGCCTTGAGGTCCTCGGGGGTGCCGAAGCGGCAGGAGACGGCGTAGAAATTGCTCACGTGGTAGCCAAAGGAACCCGCGAACGGATGCTCCATGACGGCCATGAGTTGAAGCGCGTTGTAGCCGAGCCGGGCGATTCGCGGCAGGATCTTCCCGGTGAACTCGGCGTAGGTTCCGAAGCGCTCCTCTTCCTGGGCCATGCCGACGTGCGCTTCATAGATTCTCAGGCCGCCCTTGAGCGCGGGCGCGGCGTGCTTGAACTGGAATGGCTGTGGCGGGTTCCAGTACTGGCCGGTGAAGTTGTTGGTGCGCAGGTCGTGGGCGACGCGGCGGATGTAGGCCGGAATGCGGTCCAGGGCGCCCAGGTCGGAGACGACATGCACCTTGACCAGACCTTCGTGCTTGAAGCGATTCGCGTACTTGTCGTCGGGCAGGAAGATGCTCCAGACGCCGAAGGTGTCGCGGATCATCGGATGCGCAAACCGGTTCCAGCCGTTGAAGTCGCCCACGAGGCGGAGTTGAACGGCCTCGGGGGCCCACTCGCGATACCAGACGCCGGGCGCGCCGTCACACTGGCCGCGATTGAACCCGAAGTAACGATGGCCCTGGCTGATCTCGCCGAGGATTCCACCGGTCGGGTCGAATCTGGCCCGGGCGGACAGGTAGTAGTCGTGGCGGGTCCTGATCTTGTCCGCATAAGGCGCGAGCCATGGATCCTGGGCGACGAGGCCGGGAATGGGGGTTGGTTTGCTGGTTGGTTCGCTCATACTGCTGGAAGGATATCCCCGCCAGGCGCGAATGGACAGAGAAACGCGGAGGTTTCACCGATCTATCTTCGAGACGGCCTGATCCGGACGGTCGGGGCGGTAGCGGTAGTCGGGCCAGAGGGGACAGTTGAGATCGATCCAGCACTTGACGGCATGCGCCTCGTCGCGCGTGAGTTTGACGTCGTGATGGCCGGCGTCGAGAACCTGCCAGAGACGGCTCTTGAGAGTGCCGAAGGTCAGCGGCTCTGCCTTGAAATGCCGCAGGTTCCAGCGATAGTCGAAGTAGTTGACCCAGCCCCCGCTGATGAGGCCCCGGTACGAAGCCGGCACGCGCTCGGTGTCCAGCGTGGCCGAGAGATCGATGCCGTTCGGTTTGCGGGCGTCGTGGCAGACGACGCACCGGGCATTCCAGACGGGCTGCACCACCCGCTCGTAGGCAAACGGCCCGGCGCCCCACGGC
>JBEKVL010000892.1:0-2832 GCA_049514055.1 Tepidisphaeraceae bacterium
AGGAAACCGGTTACTATAACATAAACCGTATATGTGTCAACTATAAAATGGCTGTTTTTGTATGAACTGTGCAGGGCCATCGCATTGGGTGCTGCCGGTGCCCTCACCGGCAGGTTCGTCCCTCGGTTTTCCGCCAGTGAGGGCACTGGCGGCACTTTCAGAGGTCAAATGCGATCACCCTGATGACCTGTGCGAGGGTGAGGGCTGGATCCATCCGCAGCATCCGAGTTATCAGCGGTTGATCTTTTCCGGACCCACCCGACACGATCCGACACCCGACGCGACGGCCCCTCGACCGGCCAAGCGGCTGAGCCTGGAATATCCCATGAAGGTGCCGCTGGTGGTGGCCGCGGGCAAGCGCGGGCAAACGCAATAGCAACGGCAACGAGACACGAGAGTCAGGGTAACTTACCGAGAACAGAAAGATACGGATGAGATGTATGAAACAAGTACTGGTGATGGTGTCGCTCCTGCTGGTTACGCGGATGGCCGTGGCCGAAGTGGCGATGAAGACAGAAAGCTGGGCGAACAACGCGCAGGGCTTCGAGCAGATGGCCCGGCGGATCGAGGATGAACATGGCCGGAACCTGCTGGCCAGGGGCGGCGTGAAGGCCTTCGGCGACGCCGCCGGTGCCACGGAACTGGTCGACGGCGCCGCGGGCGTTGCCGGCGGCGAAGGGAGGGTCATGCTCGACGGCCACCCGTCGGTGATTACGTTCTACCTGGGCAAGCCACAAGCGATTCACGAGATCGGTTTCTTCACCTACAACATCGACTCGCGCGCCAACCAGGATTTCGAGGTGCGCCTGGCCGACAACAGCGCGCATCCGGGGCAGTTGCCGAAGTTTTCCGACGCGCCGACTTTCACCAGCGGCGACAAGATTCTCGGGCCGGACGCGGGCGGGTTCCACACGTTGTTTGTTTCGTCCAATGGCGGCCCGCTGACACCCGGCAAGGCCGACTGGGTCGAGTTCCGCATCTGGCGGACGTATCCGTCGAAGGCCGGCCAGCCGGCCAAGACGAAGAATCCCCAGGGCGCCACGGCCGCGATCGAGTTGGAGGTGCTGGGCGATCCGAAGGATGTCGTCGCGATATCCCCGGAGGAGAAGGCCCGCATGGCGGTGTTGCGCGAGAAGGGAAACCGGCCGCCGTATGAGAAGAAGGGCACGTGGCAGGAGACGATGCAGGCCTCGCGCGAGGCGCTGCTGAAGTGGGAGTGCGAGATCGACGGGCTGGTGCTGCATCGCGCCGGGATCGACATGGGTCCGTGGCGGACGCTGGGTGCTGTGCCGGGCGATGGTGAGGATGTGCGGCAGATCGAGCGCCTGGCGAAGGTGGACCTGGCCACGCCTCTGGCGCTCAAGGGCAGACAGCTGACGTGGCGCGAATGCGCGGTCAGGGACGGTGAGATGGCCGACCTGGCCGCGATGTTCAAGGCCAGGCCGGGCGAGGTGGTAGTCTTGTGCCGGCCGGTGTCGATGGACGTGGAATTCGCGGGCCACGACGGGGTGATGATGGGCGTGGGCATGACGGCCGGGCGGATAAAGCTGCTGGGCGGGCAGTCGCAGTTGTCGGTGGGTGACAATGGCGGGCCGGCGGCGCCGAACCAGCGAGACTGGTCGCTCCGCGAGAAGCCCGGCCAGTACCACATGCTGGCGGTCCTTCCGGTCGGCAAGGATGGGCGGTGCCACTTCTGGCTGATGCCGCAGCCGACGATGTCCAAACCCGGAGCGGGGACGAAGGACGAGCGAATCGCCCGGCGCATGCATCTCTACGACCAGCTCAAGAACGACTTTGCCGATGCGGTCAGCCAGGCACAGATGAAATGGGAGCGATGGGACAGCATCTGGGTGCGGTTCGAGAAGGGGGGCATGTCCAGCCGCCACTACTTCCACACCGATTGGGCGCCCGGCAATCCGGGCCCGCTCGTCGAGCAGTACAACACGGCCATTGAGGTCCGAGCCGCCGACGTGGAGAAGGAACTGAGAACCATCGAGCCGGCAATTGCGGGCAGGGTCGGGCCGTGGCTGGCGACGTTCAAGGCCACGCAGGCACCCAACACACTTGCCGCCGCCCGAAGCCGGTACTACGCCGTCGCGACGGTGCAGGCGGCGATGGCCGAACATCACAAGGTCGAGTCCATGCGGCTGGCCGTGAAGGACCAGCAGAAGACCTTTGCCGAGCGCTATCCCAGGGGCGCGGAATACCTCAAGCGCATCGACGCCCTGGAAGCACAGATGGTCGCGGCCTGGCCGGCGGTGACCGCCGGGAACAACAGTGCGCTGGCGACGGTGCTCGCCGTTCGCGAGCAGATCGCCGCCGAAGGCAAGGACATCCTCCTGGCCAATCCGGTGCTGGCGTTCGACAAACTCCTGCTTGGCAAGGGCGGCCCGGGGTTCAATTCCAACTGGGGCGGGCCGAACCACATCGGCAACGAGCTGGTCACGCTTTCGCCGGTCAAACCCGACGGCAAGATCACGACGATCTACCGGGGCGGCAGCATCAGCGACATGGACCTGAGCTTCGACGCCAGGAAGATCCTGTTCAGCGAGAACGTGCGCATCCACGAGGTGAACGCCGACGGAACCGGCCACCGGCAGATCACCAAGAGCGACGACCATCATACAAAACACTACGATGTCTGCCGTCTGCCCAACGGGAAGATCATGTTCGTCTCCACCGCCTGCGAGCAGGCCGTGCCCTGCACGGGCGAGTGGTACGTAGGCAACATGCACCTGATCGACGACGACGGCGCGAACGAGCGCCGCCTCTGCTTCGACCAGGACCACAACTGGAACCCGGTCGTGCTCAACAACGGCACGGTGATGTACA
>JBEKVL010000893.1:0-2829 GCA_049514055.1 Tepidisphaeraceae bacterium
CAAATGTACGCCCGCGTCGGAATATATGCCTTCCCACCGACCGAGCGTGTCCAGCAGCTTATTATCGACAGGTAACTCCAGTTTGACTTGGAGTCGTCGAGGCTTAATCTCCGCAAGCCGGGCATCCCATCTGCTGCTCCTTGCCTCCTCCTGCGTCCATCTATCCACGTTCTTTGGATCATGCATGAAGGCAACGGCGAGTCTAGCCATTTCGATGGCGCGCCGCGTGACCGGGGCGGAGTCTTCAGGGTGCCCTTCGGCAATGAGAACAGAGGCCAGGAGAAATGATCGGTGGCAGAGCAAGAAGAGGCGAAGCACCTCGACATGGGGTTGGACAGGGATCTTGGTCTTCGCTGCCTCATACGCTCTATCCATCGGCGGGATGAGCGACGCGAACGGTTCTCGCGCAAGGTTCTGACGAAGCCGCGAGTGACCATATTGAATGAATTCCAGCACACTTCTCATCGTCTACACCCTCACCACAAGTAACCTCCGATCATACTTGCCAACGCCTAGACGCGAAGGGCTAGCCCCCCATGCTAGCGGCGCGTCGTTCAGATTATCCACGATCTTCCGCTCCCTCTATAGGCGGCATCGGCCTGGAGACGATTCTGTGTGTGAATACCTGGAAATGGATCACGTGGAGAGGAGAGGTGGTTAGCGAATGGCCTCCCGGATGTTCTCGAGGGCCTCAGTCTCGGTGGCGCCCTGTGATCAGCAGCCGGGCAGGCCGGGCACGGAGACCCTGTACCCTTCCTCGGATGCTCGAAGCGCAATGCGGCAGATCATCGCTTCTACCTCTGGATTCCAAACCCCAGGCAGTAGGCACGGTAGGTTCGCGGCCTTAAGGGGCTGCCGAAGAACTCACTATCGCCCAGGCTGCTCAAAAAGGTTCAGATGCAAGGCGGAATGCGGAAGGCCGAGTGAGGCGTACTCCAGGTACGCCGCAACGAGTGCCTGAGCGTTCCAACGCCGCAGATGGGCCGTTTTCAGCAGCCTGTTAGAACGCCGCCACGACTCCGTCCCCGCGGGGATCGCCGGCGCCTTCCAGGACGCCGGACGGATGCCGGACGATGCCGCCGGCGTGGCCCATCACGTCGGTGAACGGAGCCACCATCTCGACGTCGTGGCCAGCCTTGCGGAGAGCCTCGATCAGGCTTGGGTCGAAGCGGCTCTCCAGCTTGAGATTGGTGCTGGCCGCCCCCCACGTCCGGCCGAGAAGCCAACGCGGCGCGGTCACGGCGGCCTGCAGTTCCTGGCCGAAGAGGGCGTGCCGGGTGAAGACGGCCGCCTGCGTCTGCGGCTGGCCCTCGCCGCCCATCGTCCCGTAGACCATCGACCGGCCGTCCTTGAGCCGCGCCATGGCGGGATTCAAGGTGTGGAACGGCTTGCGGCCTGGCCGCAGGACGTTGAGCGCCTTCTCCGAAAGCGAGAAGCTCACTCCCCGATTCTGCCAGAGGACGCCCGTGTCCCCGAGGACCACGCCCGACCCGAACTCCCAGTAGATGCTCTGGATCAGGCTGACGGCGCGGCCCTGTCCGTCGATCACGCCCAGCCACACGGTGTCCCCGCTCGTGGCCGGGGCCGGCCAGGACAGCGCCCTATCCGGCGTGATCCGCCCCGCCATCTCGGCCAGCCTCGGTCCGGCGAGATGGCCTGCCGGATCTTCCGTCATGTATGCCGGATCCGTGACGATGCGGTCGCGCACCAGGAACGCCTGCTTCGTGGACTCGACCAGACCGTGCAGATACGCGAAGCCTTCGGCTTCGCCGCAGCCCAGCCGATCGAACACGCCGAGGATGATGAGCGAGGCCAGACCCTGCGTCGGCGGCGGGGCGTTGTAGACGGTCCCGCAGCGCAAGGAGACTCGCAGCGGCGTCGTTTCCACGGCCCGGTGTGCCGCAAGGTCCGCCGCCGTCACCGGGCTCCCGATTCGCGCCAGCTCGGCCGCGCTGGCCGCCCCGATCTCGCCGCGGTAGAAGTCATCCAGCCCGGCATGGGCCAGGCGCTCCAGTGTGTCGGCGAGCCTCGGCTGCCGGAAGAGCGATCCCGGGGCGGGCGGCACGCCGCTCGCCAGGAACTGGCCGGCAAACCCGGGCACATCCTTGAGCTCCGCCAGCTTCGCCAGCGTGTTCCGATGCTGGCTGTTCGTCACTGGAAAGCCGTGACGGGCGTAATGTTCCGCATCCGCCAGCAGCCGGGTGAGCGGCAGCCGCCCGCCCCACCGCCTGCCGATTTCGAGCGCCGCGTTCCAGCCCGAGATCGCCCCGGCCACCGTGTTGGCGGCCAGCGGTCCGCGCGGCGGAATGGTCTCGCAGCCGCGGCCTCGGTACATCTCGATGCTCGCCTTCTCGCCGGCCCCCCCGCAGGCCATGATGGCCACCGGCTCCCGTCCCGGCTCGGCGATCAGCCAGAAGTTGTCCCCTCCGAGGCTGTTCATATGCGGATAGACCACGGGCACGGTGGACGCAGCCGCCACGGCCGCCTCGACGGCGTTCCCGCCCTCGCGCAGCACGGCCAGTCCGGCCTGCGCGGCCAGATGGTGCGGCGCCACGACCATTCCGCGCGCCGCTCTCGGTGTCTGTAGCATGTCTATCCCCTTCTGAAGAGGTGGCTTAAAGGATTCGGGAGTCGGCATATCGCTGCCGCGTGAATGGGCGAGAATGGTCCAGAGGCCGTCCATCTGTCAAGGCGGACCTCGAAATATTTGACATCGAGATGGTTATGTTGATACACATTGCTGTATGAAGACAACCGTAGAGATTCCCGACTCGCTTCTGGACGAGGTGCGGCGCGTGGCTTTACGGGAGGGTCGTACCGTCAGGGCTC
>JBEKVL010000894.1:0-3950 GCA_049514055.1 Tepidisphaeraceae bacterium
AACCAGCGTCCCACCGTCGGCCGGGAAGAGGAGGCCAACGAATTCCCGTTGTCGGGTCCGATATCGGTCCCGGTTGTCAAAGCCTTCAAACCCGCGACCGCGTCCACATTGGTGATGACCTCGGTTGTCTGTGCCGCAGTGGCGTTGTGAATGTCCAGGGCGTAGATCTCCTTCTAACCTGGCACGGCGGCCGGGCGATCACTGAACAAACCCGACGGCGTGGCATCCCTGGCATCCAGCACGCGGTCAAGGCTCTCGGCGTCGTTGTCCCCAACCGACTCGCTGGGGATCGGCACCAGCGAGAACGCGGCAGCCGCCTGATTGGCCGGAACGCCCACCGCGACGCTGGGGCTGGCGGCGGCAGCCGGATACGCCGCCGCCGATTCGGAGCCGTCCTGCCTGGCAATCGCCGGCGCCGACTGCGTCGGATCGTACTGCAATCCTATTGCTGTTACGTCGTTGTCATCCACGATCCCGTTGTAGTTGAAGTCGCCGTCGTACCAGTACTCGGGACCACTGGTTGCGACATTGCGGTTGGGGTTGTATTGCAGGCCCAGGACGGTCACGTCGTTATCACCGACGATACCATCCATGGTCGCATCGCCCATCCGGGTGTACCTCACGAACAGCGTCGATGCCAGACCTTGCATGTCCGGAGCGTCGTTGATCAGCATGTTCTGCGTGTCGCCGTAGCCCAACGCATAGAGTTCGGTGGAGCCGTTGGCCACAAACTGCGCGGCCGCAGTCGAACTGACAATCCCGGCAGAGCCATCCCAGGCGCCGTCAAGCACGCCACCCGCCGGGTCTCCGTTACGTCCTTCGGCCAAGGCCTTCGCGATGTTCAACGTGGGATTCGGCCCCGCGAGATTGTAGTGGATCACCAAGGTGCGATCCGCCAGGTCAATCAGGCCGGCAGCGCCCAGAGTCAGCGAGCCGGGCGTAACCGTATCGCCCGACCCATCAACGCTGCCCAACACAATTTCCGTGCCGCCGGCGGCCTTGTCGGCGATCAGGAGCGAACCGTCCACCGTCAGGCTCGCCTGGGCAATCGACTCAATCGACAGGCTCGCCCCGGCGTCCACCGTCAGGCTGCCGGTGCCGGTGATGGCCCCGATAGTAACATTTGTGCCACTGGTGAACTCGACGGAGCCGGAGTTGACCAGGCTGCTCAGGCCGCCGCCGGGGTTGGCGACGATCGTGGTCGCGCCAGTCACGGTCAGGGTCTGCGTCCCCGCATTCCAACTGGCAACGCTTCCGGGGGCAACCCAGGCGGGGAGGATGTTGTCGAACCGCCAGTTGCCCTTGCTGCCGTTGTACGGGGCGGGACCGGGCGGATTGCCGACGAGTGCGGCGTTGGCGTACTGGCCGTGCGTGCCGTTTGCGTCGGTGATGTTCGGCAGCAGCGGGTTGTACGCCGACACCAGCCGAATGCCGAAGTTCGGGTCATTGGCAGCGCCGGGGATGCTGGAGACGTCGATCACGAGTGGAACCGGGCCACCGGTGGGGGTGGCCCCGTAGAAGTCATTGGAGTTGGCCTGGACCTGATTATTGATGTTGATCCAGTTGGTGCCGTCAATCGTGTACTGCTCCTGGGCGTCGAGAATGCCGGAGGTCGTGGAATACCAGTCGAGCGTCACGTAGACGTGGTTGTAGCCCGTGGTGGGCACGCTGAACTGAACGCCCTGGGTGTATTCGGGGGCCAGATTGCTCCAGCCGTTGGCGGGAGTGCCGCCGGTGGTGGCGGTCGGGCCGCCGCGGATGCGCCACGTGTTCTCACTGAAGCTCGGGTTCAGGTAACCGGGGGAGCTGAGAACGTCGCAGGCGTTGGTGGACCCGTATCCGTCGATACCGGTGGCCGGATCGTTCGGGTTATAAGGCTGCACCATGCCGACCGGCAGCGCCGTGCCGACATCGACTGAGCCGCCCGTCGGCGCGGGACTGTTATCGAAAGCGCCGCTACCGGCGGTGGGGTGACTGCTGAAGTCCCAGTTGGTGATGATCGTCTCGGCGGCCAGCACCGTCAGCGTTGCGGCGTTGCTCGTCGCCGACGAAACGGCATTGGTGAAGACGGCGCGATATTGGTAGCCGTTCTGGCTGGCGTCCGCCAGTGTTGTGATGCTCAAAGTCGAGACATAGCCGGAGGGGCCGAGGGTCACCGTCTGCGACCCGAGATAGCCGCCGGTGTCAGTCAGAGGAGTCCAGGTGGATCCGCTGTTGGTGCTGACCTGCCACTGCACGGTCGGCGCGGGAGCGGTGGCGCTGCCGGCGGTCCCGGTAATGAGCGCGACATTGCCTTCCTGAACGGAGGTGCTCGAGGGCTGTAGCGTGATCGTCGGGGCGACAGGCGTGACGACGGTCAGAGTGGCCGCGCTGGAAGTCACCGAACCGGATCCCTGAGTGAAGATGACGCGGAACTGGTGGCCGGTATCGCTCAGGTTGACGTTCGTTGCGAAACTGTAGGTCGAAATGTAGGTCGCGCCCGTGTTGCTGATGTTGGTGGTGCCGCCAACAATGTTGCTCCAACCAGATCCGGTGTTGATTTGCCACTGTGCGGTCGCGCCGGCAGCTTCATCATAGGCGCTCGCGGTAAACGTCGCGATACCTCCGCCGGCAACCTGGTAGCTGGAAGGCGGGGCCGTGATGGCCAGCCCGCCTGCGGTAGAGGGACCATCGCCGTTGAAGCTGATCTTGCCGATTTGCCAGGCTCCACCGCCGTCGACGTAGGGCTGGAAGCCATTGGCCGACCCGTTCACCCAAGTCGCGACGCTGACGCCGCCGCCGGTCAGAGAGCTGCCGTCCGCCGTCATGGTCGTCACTGCCGTGGCGGCCAGGGCGCCGCTGAACGTCACGGTCATATCCTGGTCCTGCTGGCCAAGAGCGTCGCGCAGGGGCTGGAGCAGGGTGCCCGACGAGTAATTCGTCTGGGCCACCGAGAAGGTGCCGGCCAGACCGGGCAGAAGATCGAGTGCGGCCGTGATGTTTGAGATCAAGGTCGCGGGGGACGAACTGTAGGCGATGGGACCGGTGGATTGGCCGTTGTAGCTCAGAGTGAAGGCGCCACCGTTGACGCCGGTGGCGTACTGGATCACCTGTTGGGCGTTGACCGGCCCGGGAGCGCCGGTGGCGTACTGGCCGTGAATGGCCGGATCGAGGAGATTGCCATCGCTGATCAGCGGCAGGGACGGGTTGTATTTCGTGACCAGGCGGAGCTCGAAGTTGGGGTTGTTGTTGGCGGCGGCGACACCCTGAAGATTGACCACGATGGGTGTGGCGGTGGTGGTGGAGCTGGTAATGCCGTGGAAGTCACTTCCAGCGGCTTCGATGGTCGAACCTGGGACATTTGTCCAGGTCGTGCCGCCGTCCGGCGAGTACTGGGGCTGCATGTCGGCGATGCCGCCCTGGGTCCAGTCGAACTGGAAGGTGATGTTCGTGTAGCCGGTGGTGTTGATGTCGAACTGCACGCCCTGCGGCAGGATGAGATTGTCGAGGGAGTCCAGCGTCCCGATCGAGGCCGCGTCCCATTGCGGCGCGGTCTGGCTCCAGCCTTCCGGGGTGCCGGGCGAGCCGGTCGGTCCCGAACCGTTGCCGGAACGGATGCGCCAGTCGTACTCGGCGTAGCTGGGGTTCAGCGTGCTGCGTTCGATCAGGATGTCGGACTCCGGATACGCCTCGACGCCGGTGTAGAAATTCTGCAAACCCAGCGTGCCGGCGGTGTTCGTGAGCGGGCCGAAGGTCGGATAGGGGGAATTGCCGGTGCCCTGGGCGGTCGAGCCGCCGGCGGTGGGCTGCTCCCCACCGGGGAAGATCCATTGCGCGATCGGGGTGCCGATCACGGTCAGCGTGGCGGCCGTTGTCGCGGCGCTGCCGCCCGAGTTGGTGAACACGGCTTCGTATTCGTTGCCGGTCAGGCCTTCCGTTGCGCTTGGAATGGTGTAAGTTGTCGAAGTAGC
>JBEKVL010000895.1:0-696 GCA_049514055.1 Tepidisphaeraceae bacterium
CCGCGTCGAGCGGGGGGACACACGGGTGCGTGTAGTCGGTTGTGGCATAGCGGCCCGCGCGGTAGGCGCGATCAAGCAGCGCCCGCAGGTTCAGCGCGACGTCGGGGTCCGTGGCGCGCAGCGGAATGGACACTGTCGGCAACGGGTCGCGGAGCGAGATGGGATAATACTCCAGCTTCTCTGGCCGGCGGACGCGGCGGACGCACGCCCGATATGCGGGGCGGGTCCGCGGGGAACGGTACGGCCGCAGAAGCTCGTCCAGGTCGCCGCCGCGGACGAGGTCGATTTCGACGAGATTGGTGGAACTGGACAGGAACTCGCGGCGCTTCTGTAGATATGCCTCCCGGCCATCGCCCGGGACTTTGTTCCTCGGGCTGATGAACTCGATGGCGGTGATGACACGCCGGCCGTCGGACTCGATGATCTCGATAAACCGTTCGGTGACGGGCTCGGAATCGATGTCCAGTAGCATGGGAGAAGCCGTGCCGGCGGAGATGGCAGCCGACCCCGCCCAATTGGCGTCACTTTCCACGACGCGCACATCGCGAGCAATCTGGCGCACGGGCGATTCGTCGGCCTCAACGTAGACGCGTTCCTCGTTCCGCGCGACCAGGTCGGGAGGAAGCACCTCGTTCAGCGCCTCCTGGGCGGCCGCTATGAGCGGGGTATGCAAATCGCGCCAATGGCGTTCGAGGC
>JBEKVL010000895.1:706-3527 GCA_049514055.1 Tepidisphaeraceae bacterium
CCACTGGCGATGCGAGGGAGAAATCGCATCGCACATGAAGGCCGCCTCTATCGCAATGCTATGGACTACGGAATCAGCTTGTTCAGCGGATAGGTGATGATCCCCGTGGCGCCGGCGCGTTTGAGGCGGGGGATCAGTTCGCGTTCCTGCCTCTCTTCGAGGATCACCTCGACCGCCACCCACTGGCCATCGGCCAGGCGACTGACGGTGGGGCTCTTCTCGGCCGGGAGGAAGCCGACGATCTCGGCCAGCCTGTTCTCGGGGACGTTCATCTTCAGGCCGACTTTCGCGCGGGCATCGATGGCGCCCTTGAGAAGCATGGCCATGTTCTCCATCTTCTCGCGTTTCCAAGGCGTGTTCCAGGCATCCTTCGAGGAAATGAAGCGCGTTGTGCTCTTGAGCAGCGTGTCGATGATCCGCAGGTTGTTGGCCCGCAGCGACGAACCTGTTTCGGTGCAGTCGACGATGGCGTCGAGGATGCGGGCCTTGATTTCGGTCGTGCCCCAGGAGAACTCGACGCTGACGTCGATGCCCTTGTCGGCGAAGTATTTCCGGGTGACGTTCACCAGTTCGGTCGCGACCACCTTGCCGGCGAGTTCCTCGGGCCTCTGGATGCCGGATTCCTCGGGCACGGCCAGCACCCACTTGATGGGGTTGGAACTGGCGCGGGAGTACTCGAGCTCGCAGATCTCGACGATGTCCTTCTCGTTGCCGTTTTCGACGATCCAGTCGTAGCCCGTCAGGCCGCAGTCGATCAGGCCGTCGCTGATGTACCGCGAGATTTCCTGGGCGCGGAAGAGCACGCAGGCGATCTTGTCGTCGTCGATCCGCGGAAAGACGGAGCGGTCGGCGATGCTGACGCGGTAACCGGCCTTGTTGAAAAGGTCGACGGTGGCGTTCTGAAGGCTGCCCGAGGGCAGGCCCATGCGAAGCGATGTCTTGGGAAGTCGGTCGGTGGTCATTATGGTTCCTGTAGGGTGGGCACTGCCCACCGTGGTCGGTGAAAGGTGGGCAATACCCACCTGGCGTCTACGCCGAAAGAGGTGGGCAGTGCCCACCCTACTTCTTTTTGCGATTGAACACGGCTTTACGCAGGCCGTGGAAGAACTCGTAGTATTCCTCGGCCTTCAACTGATTCTCGATGAATCGCTGGGCGTCATCCGGCGTGGTCTTCTCGTCGAACATCCCCTGTTCGCGGAGATAGTTGAGCGACTCGCCGTCGAGGGGCACGGCCGGCGTCTCGAAGCCGAAGAGCATGACGTACGCCTCGACGAACGCGGACACGTCGGGCAGTTCGCGGAGGAACTGGCGGGCGTCCTTTTTCGAGATGGTCTTGAGGCGATCCAGCGAGAGGGTGTGCTCCTTCTCGAAGATGTTGTTGAGGCAGAGCGTGATGGTGTCCACGCGATGCTCGATGTCGGGATAGCGCTGGCCGAGCATGTCCTGGACTTCAAGCTGGGTCGCCACGCGCAGCTCGTTGAGGTTGACGAACTCGCGTTCGATGGTCTTCATGGCGTCGTCGGCGCGGGAGTCGGGCACATCATAAGTCATGGCTCCGCGGACGAGCGCCTTGAGCGGTTCCTGTTTCTCCAGCGGCGGGGCTCCGCCGTCTTTCTGGAAGGAGCGGAGAAGGCTCTTGAGGATGTCGGCGTATTTCGCAGCGTTTTTCATGGCTATTCTTGTTTTGTTTCTCCGGATTCGGGCGAGGGGGCCTGGGTCTGGGCCGCTGCCTCGGCTCGCTTGCGGTCGAGTTCGGCGTTCTCCCTGGCGACCTTGTCGATCAGTTCCAGCACCGCCAGTTCCTTGCGGAGCTGTTCATCCAGATGGAACTGGAGGAATGGCACCTGGCGGATCGCGATCTCGCGGGTCAACCGCGTGCGCATCAATCCGGCCGAGTGCTTCAGGGCGTTGAGGGCGGCCGTCTGCTGTCCGGGCGTCCCCATGATGGTCACGTAGACGTTGGCAATGGAAAGATCTTCCCCGAGTTCCACGCGCGTGACGCTGGGCATGCCCGTCAGGCGCGGATCGTTGAGTTCGTGCAAGATGATGTCGGCGAGCTCGCGCCGGATAATGCTGGCGAGTCTTTCTGCTCTTCGGTTCATGGTCGTCGGGTGCCCTTGGCAGGCACGGGTCATCTTGCAAACAGGTGGGCAGTGCCCACCCTACATAAGGTCAATCTGGTAGTCGACGAGGTCCGCCTTGCCGACACCGCGCACAAAATCCACGATCTTGCTCAGTCCGCTTTCCACGTACTTTCTGTCGTTGCTCACCATGGCGACCGCGATGATCGCCGTGCGGTGCAGTTCCAGTGCGCCGGTCTCGGCCACGGACACATTGCGACCGTTGGCAATACGATCCTTGAGGCTCTTGACGACTCGCCGCTTGTCCTTGAGTGACATGGCGTCGCCGATGGACAATTCCAGTTGGAGGACTCCTATCGTCATAGCTGATGGTTGATCGTTGTTAGTTGATAGTTGTTAGCTGCGGGGAACTAGCAACTATCAACCATCAACTAATATCACAGTGTTCTCTCAATCGTCTCGCGACTATAGGCCTCGATGCGGTCGCCGACCTTGATGTCGTCGAAGCCGGCGATCTTCATGCCACACTCCATGCCGGATTTGGCTTCCTTGACATCGTCCTTGAGCCGCTTGAGCGATTCCAGCGACTGGTCTTCCAGCACGATGACGCCGTTGCGGATGAGGCGGATCTTGCTGCCGCGCTGAATGTGGCCGTAGGTGACGATGCAGCCGGCAATGTTGCCGACCTTGCTGTACTTGAAGATCTGCCGGATGTCGGCGTGGCCGTGGAGTTTCTCGCG